>JAILAB010000059.1 GCA_024681855.1 Elusimicrobiales bacterium | reverse complement strand
AATCCTTTGGCCTTGTCAGCGCCATGGCTGCCTTGCGTCAGCTTCGCTGCATCGGCCTACGGATTTCTGCCTGCATATAAATTGTACGTGGTTTTTCGCAAAAGATCACGGAAAAAAAGTTGCGAACTCTCAAAAAAACACCTTTTTTTGCGGATTTTTTGCAGATTTTTCGGTAATTTTTGCTAATTTTCAGCAAAAAAATTAAAAAACAGAGTTTTTATGATTTTCCAAACAACAAAAACAATAGACTGCGAAGATATACGGATAATGGATAAAAAAAGGGGAGGCACCAGCCCCCAGACAGCAAAAGCATAAACAATGGCCCCGAGGTTGCAGCTGAAATGCCTCCTAAAAGCATATTATAACATTATGCAGAGAATAATAAATAACATAATAATCATTTTCAAGCAAATCAGAATATGTTTTCTATACCCTTATTCCTTTTTTTAGTTCTTTCCATAGGATAGGGACAATATCATCCTCATTGATTCTGCTTACCCATATTTCAAAAAAATCAAGCCAGCCGTTAATATGCAGTTCAAGGTTGTTATCCAAAACAAATACTATTTCGGGTATGAGTTCCTCATCATCAGAATTGGGAACAATTCCGCATGGCTGATTCGGAACAAATCTTACTTCATTAATAGTTCTGCCTAAACAATTGGAAAAAATCACATTGCCGTCAATATTGTTGTAATTTATGTCTGCCTCGGCATTGCCTAGAATTTCGTTAAAAGTTATTAAAATCTCATTATCAAATATGCTGGATTCCAATTCCATACGCTGTCCGTCCGTAAATTCCAAAATGAACGGCTCATCCAGCTGAACTATTCTCTTATCAGCAAAATCATCGGGTATCGCAGAAGGATCTATTTTTGAGACATCATTATGCAGCTCATATATTTCTTCCGGAACATTATATTCCTCGCAATATTTTTCCCAAATATATTCCAATGCGCAGTCATACCTTGAATAATCATGCCCTAAAATAAGTATGTTCCTTATTGTTTTTCCTGCCAAAGGGAATCTGAAGAAAAATTCCTGCGTATCCCTGACGGAATGAAGTTCTTCCGCAATGTTTCTCCATTCATTATATTTGTATTCTTTCATTCCAACCTCTTGATAAATACTTAAAAGGAGAAAGCCTTGTCAAAGGACACCAGTGCAGGCTGCCACACAGTGATAAGGCTTTCTAACACAATTACAAGACACAGTTTCTAGTATCACAGGTAATCAATGATTATCTGTATCTGCGGATATTGCTGTTTGTGTCTTTACCATATAAGCTGCCAGGACGTCCGTACCATCCCATGCTTAGGGCAATGCAAACCTTCGGACTTGGTCATGCCCTGTATAACATATACAGGGGCGTTTTTCCTGGTCAGACTTAAATGTCATTGTGTCAGCAGAGAATGATCAAATATGTTCCATTCGCATATTTCGTTTTTTTACATTCCACGCCATTGATTTCCAGAACTGCGGGCAGCTCCAGGGCATTTGTGCAGTTCCAGAGACTGAGATTTTAGAGAAACTTTTCCTTTTTCCGTGTTTGCCTTGCTGCATTTCCTTAGTCTTTGCATATATTACTCAGTATTCTTTCGTACTCATCATTGTATTTTTCGTCCGTAATATAATCCAGAGTATCATAAGTCAGCCTGGATATTCCCAATTCACATACTGCACGGCGTACAAAATCTTCCAATTCCGGCACATGGGTATCCGTTTCCTTTAAAAGCACATCGCCGTTTGCGAAAAAAAGTATTTTCTTGTCTTCGTGATAAACTTCTTTTATGCAATTAGCCCCACAGTCAAGCATCTGCTTCTTTACGTCCTTTAGACGCATTCCCGGCCTGTGTTTGAATTTTGCACTGGCAATAAATCCTGCAAGGTCTTGGCTGTTGCGAAAATATTTTCTGCAAATACGCCCATTTTTCAAATCAAGCCAGTATTCGTATCGGCCAAGAGCAAAGGCATTGTTATATGATGTTGATTTTTTTATCTTTTTCATAAACAATCCCAGCTTCTTTTTGCAGTCCTGATTCCATTCAGGCCTTGTATATTCCTGTGGACTGCCCGGATTGTTTATGTCAAATTCCCAACGCAATGTATGCAGGAAAAACTGCTCTGCCTTAAATTCAGCATAGAGTTTTTTCATTCTTGCCGATATGTACTGTTTGTTTTCATCCAGCTTGATGAACTCCGAATAAAAAACCTGCTCAGGCACTAATATTTTCAGAAAGTCTTCAACTTCGTATTCGTCATAACTCTGAAGTATCAAAAGTATATTTTTGCCTGACTTCCATGCCAGGAATTTGCAGGCAGCGTATTCCTCCACTATAAGATTTGAATATCCGTATTTTTTCAGTTTTTTTATAAATCCTGAAACATCCAGGCAGTCCATTATGATGTTTATTTCATATTTATCCTCATAAGGCAGAATATGCACAGCTGCGTCTGGGCATTCAAAGTCGTCTTTATCATGCAGGCCAAATCCTATTTCGGACAAGTCAGACGGCTTTATATCCAAGGCGAAATCCCTGCACAACCCGGCTTTTATATCAGGAATAGGCATTTTTTCATCAGAATGATACCATTTGCCGTTATATCTGTTGTAAATAAGATCTGTACAAAGATGCAGCATTGATGCCCATGTTATGTGTGGATAAGCATCATATATTTTATGCGGATTCTTTGGCGGGGAATCATTAGTTCCATCAAGAAAGCATTGATAGTCATGCCATAATCCCTTGTTTTTCTGTTCCGCGCAGTATTTTTTTACCTCATCAGGTGCAGAATCCATAGCCGCCAGATACCAGCCTTCGGAATTATCCGTCTTGTACAAAATCCTGCTGGTTGGATATTTTTTTTCTTCCTGTTCCATTGCCTTATTCCTATAATTCATATCTGCAATTATATTATACAAGGGTATTATCGAAAGTTCACGGAAAAAAAGTTGCGAAATCTCAAAAAATCACTAAGCAGGGAAAGAGCCTTATCAAAGGACGACCATACTGGCCGCAACACAGTGATAAGGCTCTTTTGAAAAAATACAACACGCTTATTTAATACCGTTTTACAAAAAAGATACTTCCTGTTTTTGAAAAAGAACTAACATTGGCTGAGGCCAAAAAGCACCATGATGCAGATTATTAATTCAAGCATAACTCTTCTCCTTATTGAATATTTGTTCAGCTGACAATCAGCAATTGAGAATTACTGAATACTGCTGTCTGTCCTGCTTAACAGATATTTTAAAACATGCTTCTGACAACATTGCGCCGTTTTCGCAGCTCCAATTAGCAAGTCAGAAATTTATTTTGCTCTGTTAAAGGAAAGTATTGACACAATGTAATTATAAAGAACGCAAAGATTACTTTGTCGTACTGAATTTGTTTCAGAACCTCATTAAGCCGCAGAGATGCTGAAATAAATTCAGCATGACAAGAGAATACTAAAATCAATACTATCCTTCATATATAACCTAAGCAAAATTAAACTTCTCGCAGGAGAAAAAAGCATTTAAAGCCAAATTTTCTAATAACAGCTAAAGAAATTCTGATAACTCAAGTGCTCTGGCCTAGAGAAGCAAATAAATTATCAACAGGCATTTTATCTGTATCTGCGATAAAGCCTGATATGGCTAACGGCCCAGAATATAAGCATTTGGAATTTTGGCACCGCTATCATATCAAGAAAAAGCCTGAGACTCTGAATATGCGGAAATTTCCATGAACCTTAAATAACAATGGGACGGAGAAAAACTCCGTCCCATTTATTTGACAATGACTGCTATATTATTACAATACAGGGCTCAGTCTGGCAATACCGTTGTACCAGCTTTGCCCTGGAGTGTTTCCTCAAAAAGGCTTGTTTTAGAAATATAAGCCACGCTGCCGCCATTCTTAACAAATTCAATAACGGCCTTAATCTTTGGGCCCATTGAACCAGCCGGGAAAGGCTTAGGCTCGCTGTTATACAATTTTTCCAGCTCAGAAACCTTTATTGCGCGTATAGGGCGCTGCGACGGTTTCTGATAATCCAGCCATGCGCCGTCCTCGCCTGTAAAAATTGTAAGGCTCACCTCAATTTCTTCGCCGCGGGCTTTCGCGCGCTTCATCAGCATACAGCCCAGCAGGGCGGAAGCAAGGTCTTTGTCAATTACAGCTTCAGAGCCCGTATACATCTTAATTTTGTCATTTCCAGGAGAACGGCGGACAAAATCCACGCCATAATTGCATTTGTAAACCTGTTTTCCGTCAGCATCTTCCGGTTCAACCTCGCATACCGGAACACCGCCGCCGCCAACAGTTATCGGGACAATGCCTTTTTCAAGCATTGCCTCAATGGCATCTATTTCTACGATGTCAGTGGGAACAGGCGAAGGAACCACGCGGCGCCATATCTCATTTCCGGCGGAATCCTTCTTGTACATCTTCATTTTCCAGCCATCCTTTGCCCGCTGCTCAGCTTCTTCCTTTGTATATGACTGGCCTACATATTTTGTGGGATTTGCAAAAGCAGGATCATTCTTATCCACCACCACTTGAGTAACAATGCCAGCAACCAGATTTTTAAGTCCTCTGGCACGAAGTTCATTGTTAAGCTGGCCTAGCATGAAAGACATTGCTCCCTGGGTATCGGCCACGCATACATCCAGCGGCAGGCTAAAAAGAGAGCCGCGGCATTTCTCCGCGCGGAGCAGAATATTGCCTACCTGCGGCCCATTGCCATGCGTAAGCACATAAGAATCTTCCGGATGGTTTTCCATTATGTCAGCTACCAGGCGACATGTGTCCGCCGTGCGCTGCCATTGCATGGGAATGTCCGGGTTTATGGCTTTACCGTTCTTGTCTTTAAGGCCCACGGGGGCAACTTCATTGCCTCCGAAAGCGAAAATTCTTATTTTCTTCATCTTAAAATCTCCTGCTTTTTTTCTTCAATGGCATAAAAAATGCCATATAAATCCATAACAATTATATTAAATGCAAATCAATTTGAAAAATGATAATGAGAATTAACTGTTGCGCTGAATTGTTTAACACGCTTATGGCAGCTTTTTATTGCAATGCTGAAGCATGGCTGCTCAAATATGATTCTGCGGTCTCCCTGACCATTACGGCAAATTTGGCAGAGTATTCGGAATCAGCAGCCAGCCTGTCCAATAAGGGCTGAGTGATTTCAAGCTGAATGCCTTGCAGCCTGGTACGGTTAACAATATTGCGCGGAGATTTTCCGGGAAGGCGGCGGCATGGATATTCTATATCAAAACCAGCCTCAGCAAGATTATTAGCCATTAATGCGGCAGCCTCTGAATTGCCGCCGCCAATGCATATATTTTCGCCAGTTCCGCGCTGTGCATGCAGGGATATGCCAAGCATGCTGGCCGCCGCTATTTTCACAGCAGGCATGTCATCAAACCTTGCCGCTGTTATATGATATTTCTTTGCGTCAGCCCCAATTCCTTCAAAAAGATAATAAGACCAGTCTTTCCCAGCAATAAGAATAGCCATCTCAGATGTTCCTCGCTCTATATCCCCGCCGTGAATCGCAAAAACAGACACAGAAGAATGGCGCAACTCATATTTCACTCTGAAATCAGCATTTTCCCTAAAAGATGCCCGTATTTCTTCCACGGAAGAATAGCAGTCTTTGTTCCTTTTGTTCTTTTTTGCTTTTTCAAAAGAAACATTTTCTTTTTTTTCATTTTTCTCAGTTTTTACTTTTCGGCATTCGGAACCGTTATCATTCAGAACAGAAGATTCTGCGGCATGAAAAGCGCAAGAAGAGAAAAAACAGAGTAGAGATAATAGCAGGGTGAACAATGATAAACAACGAAAACTTTTGTTAATAAGAATCATAAGGGATAATTATGCGTCCGGGCATTAACTCAGGCATTTTGGCAGGCTTTGAATAATAAGCATTTCCTCGCAAAAAAACATCACACTTTCCAAGAGGGATATATTTTTCAGGACATAGCTTAGAGCATGAAAATTTTTCAGCAGAAAGCTGATTATCTTGAGCATAAAAACATCTTCTTGTAATGCCATAATATTTATACGGATAGTGAAACGCAACTTTAAGATTGGATTTCATTAAATTTGAAGCAGTCTGTTCTTCGTCTGTCTCAAAAAAAGATATTCCAAACTTCTTTGACATCACCTGAGTAAAATATATGCTGTTTTTATTCCAAAGATAACATAATATCCTGCCTATAGAAATTTTAACTCTTGATGAAAACTCATTATGAAGCAGTGTCAGCGTTCCAATGTCATTTACCGACACCTCTATCTCATCATGTTTTTTAAGAAACTCTTCAATAACGGCACAAGACTTATTAAGATAGAAATCAGTCAAAGCTGGCAAAGCGGCGATCGGCTTTTTGCCTAAGTCAATTATTTTTTCCAAATGGCAGCATTCCGGCAAAAGGCGCTCGCAGGCATCACTGCCGACATAAATAACAGACACTTTGTCTGGAATGCGCTTTAAGCGCGAAAGCTGGGCAGGCAATAATGCTGCTGCATATTCCGCATTAATCATGCAGTCTCCTTATGTCAAGAAATATCTGTTTGGACATGGACAAAAAAGCTTCCTCATCTTTGCTTTCTCTAACTAGGGCAAGGAGTTCTTTTGCAAAATTAAAAACTTGTTTTCTATGACTGAAATCGCTTTTCCTTACTAATTTCAGCCAGTCCGCATTATGAGCAAAAACATAAAAGGAATGTGCGTCAGCCCTTAAGCCCGGCCTTATGCAATGGAATTTTCTGCTGCTGCCGGGCATTGAGAAAGGGAGCTGGCAGAATTTTTTATTTCCAAAAAGACCTCCGCAGCCCTGGCACAGCCCATCATAATTAACGCAAATTTCATCAGCCTGAAGAAAAACCTCGCTTTCCATTCCGCTATCCTTAAACATTGATATTGCTTCCTCAGGAAATAAAGACTGATAAACAGCAAAACGTTTTACTCCAAGAGAGCGGTAAAAAGATAAAGCAGGGCGATTCAGACACATCGCAAGGCAGCTAAGGTGCCATTCAGGATTTATTGCATTTTTAGGGTAACGGAGGATAAATTCAGGGCTGGCTACAATAAAACCATCTATCCCGCATTCAGTCAAAAGCTGCATTTTTTTTAAGGCTTTATCTATACCGAAAACATTTACATTTATATCGTTTACCGCTACAAATAGCCCGCAGCCATGGGAATGCGCAAATTTAATGGAATTTTCAAAATCATGCCTGTTCCCTATGCAGAGATTTTCACCTAAATTGTCAACATGGCTTGGCAAATCAGATAAGCCGAAATAAAGTTCATTGGCGCCATTGCTTATGAACCATTCTGCTTCATCAAAAGAGCAAATTCCAGCTTTTATTTTCATATAACATTCTTTTTTGCTTTATGACAGGGATTTATGCTCCAGTAGTACTTGCCGCCAGAGAAACGGCGTTTTATATACCCCAGTCCTTCAAGCCTGCTGCCTGTGTTCATTACTGAATTTCCGTCTGTGCAATCTTTGCATAATGCGATATGCCTGGCGGCTTCAAGCACTTCCGCAGTGCTTTTTTCTTTACCGTCTTTAAGTATTTCAAAAAGACATTCCTCGTTTTCAGTGAAAAAAACAGGCTTTTTATTTAAAGAAACGGACTTGCTTTCCTCATTTAATGCTGAGAAAGTCTTTTTTAAACCTGAAGGCGGCACATAATCTCCGAAAATTTTAATATAACTGCGCTCAAGCCCGAAACACTTGTCCTTAAGCCGGCATTTATCGCAGCCTGGAACTTTCTGCCTGTCCGCCGCAGATGTGTCATCTAAATTTGTATGCCTGCCGTCCGGATCAGCGACAGTGGTATTGAAAGGATTCAGTCCTATGCTAAGAGATTCCCTGCCTTTAAGAAAGCAGGCCGGCACATTCAGAAACAGAATTTCATTTCCAAGCCCTATTTCTTCCATAAGCCTGGAAGCCTCAGCAAAAGGACCGGTGCAATCTTCAAGGGGAATGCCAAGCTCAGAGCTGTTCCTGAACATAGCGCCTACATAAAGCGGATAAACTATTATGAAATTCCTCACGCCCATAGCCAGGAAAGAACGGATGATATCCGCAATGCGATGATAAGTGTATTTTGTAATCAGGATATTGACGCTTATGCGGACTTTCAAAGCCCTTAATGTTTTAAGACCGTCGACAGACTGTTCAAAAGCCCCCGCATGCCCCATCAGCCGGTCATGCTCTTCAGGAATGTCAGAAGCGAATGACAGCTTGCATAGAGTAAGGCCAGCGGCTGCCAGCCTTTTGCAGAAATCCCTGTCGCCAAGCCTTATGCCATTGGTCTGAACTCTTATGAAGGGAAAGCCTATTTTCTTTGCCAGTGAAATTGCTTTTATTATATCCGGCGAAACTAGCGGATCTCCGCCAGTGAAACCTATTCTTCGGTATCCTTCCTGCCAGGCAATGTAAATGCTTTTTGCTGTCTGTTCAAATGAAGCCAAGCGGGCTTTATCAAAATTGCCTTGTGAACAAAACATGCACCTGGCATTGCAGGTATAATTCAGCATCACTTCATAACAGGCATACGGTGAAATCTTCTTCATATAGAATAGGCATGCGCCTTGCGGAATACAGGTATTTTCAGACCTTCTTCTGCCATAAGGGACAGTTCGCGGCGCACTATGTCTGCCAGTTTTTCCTGACTTTCAAAAATTTTCTTTTTCTCACATTCCGGCAGGCTTAGGCCGTCAAGCCTTGCCAATGTTCCGGCCAAACAGGCATTGCAATAAAATTTTCCTCCGCGGCAGCTTAAATTCTCAAAAAAGCTATTTCTTTTAGCGAGCCAGCTATTTACATATCCTTTTTCATTATCCTCTTTTTCGCTCAGACATGTCAATTTTCCTTTAAATACAAGCTCATGCCCGGCTCTTGCAGCAAGCGGCAAGGAAAGAAGCTTATCGCATGGATAAAATCTTCCAGCTGCGGACAAAGCAAGGCTATCGCATTCTTCCGAAACAGGCTTGCCAGCTGCCAGAGCAAGTGTTTCATACATATTGGAAATACGAAAAGGGAGGCTGCCTGAGGCCGCATAACTTAAATATTTCTTACGGAATGAGATTGCGGATTCATTAAGAACGGATAAAGACTCATCAGGCCAGAAGCAGGACATGTCCGGAGCCCATCCTATTGCACCAAATCCGAGGGAGGCAATATGAAACAGATTATCTTCCAGCAAAGATGCTGTTTCCGGGCATACTACAGAACATATATCTATCCCTGCGCGCATATTTTGAGGCACCGAGGCAAGCACCGCATCATAAACGGATTGCCCGTTATTTTTAAAATGCCTGAACTGGTCATTGCATGCCTTGCGGCCATCAAGACTTAAGGCAATGCTGACATTTTCTTTTTCAAAAAAAGAAAACCATTCCTGATTAAGCAGCGTGCCATTAGTAAAAACTCTTAATGGCATATCGGGAGAAAGCTTTCGCGCAGCCAGAATCCATTTTTTAAGCCAGCGGCCCTGCAAAAGAGGCTCACCGCCAAGAAATGTTATTTTGGCATGACAGTCTCCATTAATATTATTGCTGGCCGGCATATCAGCTTTAGCAAAATTTATAAATTCAGCTATGCCTCGCAATATAGCCGGGCCATCAGCATTTTCTTGCGGAGCTTTGCGCAAATAGCAATATGAACAGGAAAGATTGCAGGCCGGACCGGGAAAAACAGTAAGATGGGCAAATGGGAAACTGCTGGCAAATTCTTTTTCTTCTTTTGTTATTACAGGCTTATTCTTTTGTCCAGAAAAACACTTATTTTCAATAATATCTTGTTCTGCGATGCTCATTATGCGTTTCTTCATCTGTATCGGCATTTCAGTAAAAGGATTCATCTCTTCTTCGCCATAATGGTCAAGATACACATTCCAAAGCCCCTCGCATACCGATGCCAGCGCGCATGATTTACAAGGAATGCCTTTGCGGCGGCTTATATTGCGTGAGCCTATTGAATCTTCATTTATGAAATCCTGTGCCCAATGCTCAGAAACATAAAGCTGTCTTTCATTTATCTCGCTTATATGGTCAAGATGCTCAGGAAAATGGCATAGGGGAACATATCGGGCTTTCCATTGAGTAAGCCCGGCATCCATGCCTATGTCTATGGCTTTGCGAATGAAAGGAGCGGCTTCAGATATTTTCGGCACAATGGCATCAAAATCATTGAATGCGCCGCCATAAGTGGGATCAACAAAAATATATTCCACATTGGTAAAACGCCGCCTGGCATATATTTTCGCTATTTCCGGCAAAAAGCGGAAATTCTGTTTGACAACCGCAGTATTCCCATAAATCCTTTTGCAGCCCAATGCCATAAAATTTTCTATGCCCCGGCAAAGTTCGTCAAAGCTTCCCGGGGCCTCAGTAAGCATGTCATGTATTTTGGCAGAAGGGCCGTGCAGGGAGAAAATAACTGAATCCAGCCCGGCCTCAAGCACGCTGCGCGCATATTCCTTGTCAGCAAAGGCACGCCCGTTTGTTGCGCACAATACTTCTTTTATTCCCAGTTTCTTTGCCGTCTTCACAAGCATGCGAAAATCCCTGCGCATGGTTGATTCGCCGCCTATCATTTCAAGAATGTCCGCACCTTTTGCGGCTGCCGCATATATTTCCCTTATAAGCTCCGCAGTGCTCCGTGAAGGCAGATTGCGCTTATCGGCATCAATGCAAAAACGGCAGTGATTGCTGCAAGCATATCCGGTAAAAAGGACAATTTTCTTTAGTTTTGTTTTCTGCATCGCCTTAGGAAAAATTTAAAAAATTACCTGCAATTTTGCATTTTCTATCTAAAAAGGAGGATAGCGATATTCTGCTTAAAAATCAAAGTAATTATTGCGCCAAGAAAAATCCAGCCGGCGAAAGGCCTGCCTTTTATCACTTCGTATCTAAAATTAGGCACTGTTTTTCGAAAATTTACCGCATTATCTTTTAATATTTGCACCTGAAGTTCTGTCAGCCCTTCCTTAATAAATGACTCATCTTCAAAATTGGGGTCTCCCTTAAGAGAATCACGGCTTTTGTCAGATAAAATCATGCCTTGACGCAGCTGTTCGGCATATAAAAGCTGAAGGTCGGCCTGTTCCATAAGAAAAACAACAAAACGCCGCAAGAATACGATAAGTACGCTAAGCCTTAAAGCATCAATAAAAGCAGTCTCCGCAAGCTCTATTAGCTTATCAGGGAAATATATGTAGCCTAACACCACAAATGATGCGTAAAAAATAAAAGAAAATATAATCCAGCCTTTTTTTTGAAATAAAGGGGAAATCTTATCCCATAGCAAAAAGAGCAGGAAAAGCATAATGGCAGGATCTGAAACCAGCTTTGCGGCAGCAAATCTAACGGTAAGAGATATTGTGCGCTGCAATAAGAAAAAAACAAGCATGCCTGAAAGAACGAAAATAATCTGCCAGCCTTTATATTTTTTCTTCAGCTTATCTATTTCAGAAAGAAAATTATAATACACTCCATCAAAAAAGGATCTTCTATCCATCTTCTGCAAGCCGGAAAGAAAAAAAGTTCCAAAAGCCCAAAAAGAGGCTGCTACAAAAACATTAATCATAAAATAGAAAAAAGTTTTTGTAGGAAATCCTGAGACATTAGGATTCAATAAAGGAATAATTGAAGCAACAACTATAAAAAATTTAGCATCTCCTGCAGGCCAGGAATCAGCATACCATAGCAGGATAGCAAAAGCTGAAGCCAAGAAAAAATGCAGGATATAAGATGCATAAAAAGATGGAAGCAAGAATGTTTCCACATTAACTTTTGGCATAAGCCCCGGATTGGTTCCGATAATGGTAAAGACAATATGTATGGCTAACAGCAATGCTGCAAGTTTCATTCCAGTTATTATGCTGACATTTTTTATTTTGCAGGTATTTATATCATGATTTACAACTGAAAGGCCCCATATCGCAAATATAGCCGAAAATAAAACAAGAACTATTCTCATTGCTTAATAGTCTCCAACTCTGACGAACCAAAAAGCCTATTATAATCAATCATCAGGCCCACACAGTCTTGTCGCCGGCAGCATTGTCCGCATTTTTCCTCAGGATATACCCGTTCTTCTTCTGGCAAAGTTATTTTAGCCCTGCAGCGAAGACTGGGCTCAAGAACGCATAAAGGGTAATGATATAAATACAGACATGGGAATTTTTCAATCAGAGGCTTAGCTGCCAAAACTTCTTTTGCTGAATCTTTGAGTGAAATATGAAGTTTTTTTTCATTTTCCAATGAACTTCCTTCTATTTCAAAATGTATTATAGCCACAGTATATGCGAAAGTATTAGGAAAATTTTCAAGCAGGAATTTCAGAGTCCTTTCCATGCGCAGCTTTCCTGTGCCGTGTTGTATATACCTTATTCCAATGCTATGTCCTGGCGGAGCAAATCTAAATAGGCTTTTCAAGGCTTTTATGGTCTGATTAAAAGCTCCTTTTACGCCTGCTATATAATCATGTTCATCAGGATCTGATGAATGAAGAGGAATTATTGTCCTGGCTGGGGTTCTTATTATTGAAAGATATTGTTTCAAAAAAGTCTCATCAGCAAAAGTGCGCCCATTAGTCAGCAGCGTTATTTCCAAGTCCGGACAGCGCTTTCTATAATAACGCAGAAGTTTCATAAAGTCAGGATGTAAGGTTGGCTCTCCTCCTGTTAAAGTTATATACCGCGGATCTTCAGCCCCTTTATAGAAAATGCCTCTATTTCCTTTCAGATACCTTTCCATTTTTTCTATCTGCTTGCGAAGCACATACTGATCAGAAGGGCCTTCGGAATATTCCTTTCCGTTGGTGCACATTATGCATCTGTTATTACATTTATTCCACACAGAAACCGCAGGCATCAGTCAATCCATCCTTTAATTATTTCCCGGTCAGCCGGGTTCCTTAAAGCGGCAAGCACAACATAAAATACCGCTTTTTGAATCTCACACCAATAACTGCCTTTCATATTGCCATAAATACAGCCTTGAGCCGCTTTATTATGAACAGGGCACACCCCGCAGAAAGGCTTGAAAGCGCAGCGGGCGCATGCCGGCTGTGATTCCAAACAGGAAGCCGAGGCACACATAATTGCCGAAGGCTTCACAAATAACTCTCTCCATTTTGTAGCATAAACAGAGCCTAGCATGAAAGAGGCATCGCCACCAGCGCCAAGCATTCTGCCTTCATCACAGGAATAAACATTGCCATCCCAATTATATGCAAGCTGCCCCGTAACTGCGCCGCAGGGGCTTTTCAAATCCAAATAGTTAGGATTCTCAAAATGAAAAAGCTTTCTTGCGAAAAGAGCGGCATTTCTTTCCACAAAGCGCTCACCGCATCTGTTTATTTCCAAAACCCTTTTTAGGGAACGGGCATAAAACAGTTTATACTCCAATGGATCATACCCTATGTCCTTCCAAACAGTTCCGGCATGGCCTATAGGCGATAAAGGCCTGATAAAAATACCGCCTAAGCCCAAATCTCTATATTCATCTACGATCTTTTCAGGAATAGACAAGGAATGCTTAGTAGTGGTCATCAGGGCCGATGGCAAAGAATCAGGCTTGCCAGAAGACGATGCGGCTGCAGCAAAACGTTTAATCCAATAAACAGCTTTATCATGCCCGCCATTATTGCCATATCGGCGGTTGAGGTTATGAAGCGAGGCAGGCCCGTCTAAGGAAGTGCAGACAGATACTCCCTCATTGACAAAAAATTTGAACTTCTCTTCATCCATTAAAGAAAGATTCGTCACAATAGCCATGCGCATGTCTTTCTTATAAATCTTATTTTTTTCCTTAGCATAAAGGACAGAACTTTTAACCACAGGCCAGTTAAGCAAAGCCTCGCCGCCCTGAAATTCAAATGTTATGCAGTCATTAGGAGTATTAAACGCCAGGTCAATGCTCTTTTTTGCCGTTTCCAAGGTCATCTCAGTTCCTTTTTCCTTCTCAGAAACAGGCGCAACACGGCAATATATGCAGGCATGGTTGCATGCCAAGGTAACAACAAGTATATGAAGGCTAGGGCCGTAAAAAGAGCCAGAGGCTGCCATATATGGCAAAAGACACTGCGGAAAAGATTCTGCAGCCAGCAAAGGCATGCCTGATACATCAGTTAATGCCCAACGGCCAAATGAATCGCTGCAAAAAATGCCAGATGGCATTCGCTCACAGTTTTCAGGATTAAAAGCAAGCTGGCGGCCCGCATTCTGATTAACAGCATTCATGTCCATTAGTCTTCACCGCCATGCATATCAATATATGTTTTCTCCACAAGTTTAGGGAGAGAAATAAACAGGGGAGTCCTTTTCTCTTCAGGAATTTCATTATAATAAGGCTGCGGAAGTTCTTTAACGGCTTTGAACTCATTTTTTCCAAAAAGATTAATATATGCTTTTTCTATGCCATAACACTTTTCTTCCCATATACAATCAGCGCATTCGCTGATTTTTATTCTGCTGTCATATTTATTTATACGCAAACGCATCCCAGGGATAACCCTAAGCTCTGACATAAACTTTTTAGATTCGAAAATAAAATCTGTAATTCTATATGCATAAGAATCCAAAACGCATGGAGGCATGGTTTCAATAAATGGAGGGAAAATATTAGCTTTTAAGCAATGCTCAAGCATTTTTTTTAATCCTTTTGCAGCCTCTGACATTGGAACAACAATGCTTTTTATATTTTCAGCATTATTCCCATTAAGCGGATCAAGGTTGCCTTGAAGCTTTGCATAATGGAAAATGAAGAAACTTATGCCAGCTTTATAATAGAAATCCACATATTCGGCAAGTTTATCATAAGTTTGTTTTGTAATAACACATACGGCTATCATTGGAATGCTTAAAGATTTCAAATTTCTGATTGACTGCAATAAAGCATCATATCCGTGCTCAGATTGCGTAAGGTAATTAAAAGCATCCGGCTCATGAGAAGGGATGTTCAAATGAACGGCCTTTAATTTCAGAGAGGCAATTTTTTTCGCATATGAATAATCAGCAAACTTTAGGCCATTGCTAAAAAGAACCGTGCCAATATATCCGATTTTATTTGCAAACGCAAGCATATTAGGAAGCTTATCATAGACAGTTGGTTCTCCTCCTAAAACAGTAAGCATGCGGCAGCCTCCTTTATATCCTATATAAATCTTCTCACAAATGGAATGAAAAGAGATTGGATTGCTACGGTAATTATTATTATCTTTTGAAGTAAAACAAAACCGGCAATTTCTATTGCATTCATAATTAGGATATACTTCAATTTTCTTTAATAAATGCCCGGGAATTTCACTCATAGCCCAAACTCCACTTATTAAAAATATCAGCTTTTTCTTTTTCCGCATTTAAGGAAGAAAGAAGCTCATATACCTGTCGGTACAGCATGCATCTCTCATTTGAAGCCATATTGCCATGAATGCTTCCTTGTGTTATATAATTATAAACAGGCGGCACGCGGCAATATAAAGAAGAGGGGCAGCGGGAACACATAGGCTGGCGCAATTCCGTAAGCGAAGAAGCTATAAGGCGTATTGCAAGCGGCTTTCGCATAAGTTCCGCAAAGCTGCATGAACCGGCTGTGCCAAGGCGGAAATATTCATCCCCGCTATTGGAAAGCATGCGGGCCTCGTCAGAGCCGTAGATTCCCCCATCCCAGTTATAAGCAAGGCGGTAAAGAATATCCAGATTCTGATACCGCGGGCGAGCAAGACCATTAAGCTGTTTCGCAAAAGCAAGGGCAGCCTTCTCATAAACAGTAATTCCCTTTCTGTTTAATTCCATTATATAGCTGATTGCCTTGCCGTAAAAATTCAGAAATTCAGAAGAAGACACTCCGATTTTATCCCATGCCTGAAAAGCCCTGCCCAAAGGATCAACCGGGCCAAGCTGCACTCTTTTAAGCCCGCAGGCAATAAATTCATCAACTATCTCTTTGGCATAAGGCAGTGAGTGCCTGGTAACAGTGCATATAGCATTCGGATATTCAGTGCCATTTTCAGCGGCATAATCCGCAAAGCGTTTAAGCCAGAATGCCGCCTTGGAATGAGAGCTGCCTCCATGCGCAGGCCGGTTAAGGTCATGAACCATAGCTGGGCCGTCTAAGGATGCGCATACAGTAATGCCCTGGCCAGTAAGGAAATTAAACTTCTCCTCATCGCATTCCTGAAGATTAGTAACAACCGAGAAAAAGACCGGTCTTTTTTTATGAGAAGCCATTTTCCTGGCCTTAAAAACAAAATATTTCAGCAGAGGAAAAGTCAAAAGAGGCTCTCCGCCTTGAAATTCCAGCAAATACCTGTCAGGCTCAAGGGCAAAGATAAAATCAAGAATTTTATCTGCTGTTTCTTTTGTCATGCGCCGCTTATCCCCATCCGTGGCGGCTGCGCAGCAATACACGCAGGAAAGACGGCAAGCCGCGCTCAGAGAAATTATATGCACATGAGGGGCTTTCCAGCCTTCAAAATAGCGCTCTAATATTCCTCTTTTATAGCATTCCTCATCACATAATTCTCGAACAAAGCCTTGTTTTGCCAAAGCAGCAGGCATTTCATCAAATGTCAGCCGGCCGGCACAAAACTTATCAAACAGCTGCCCGCTTATCACTATATTTCCGCCGACAGCATTTGTCATCAAAACCTTGCCGCCAGGAAGCCTGCGAAATTGCATATAATGAGGATGGGCAATGCGGCTGCTCATAAGCCATTCCTCACGGCAATATGTTCCAGCAGGTTATTGCCATATATTGAGCTTGTAACCCCAAGCCAATCCTGCATGCGCAAAGGACATATCCATCCGCCTCCGGCTGCTTCAAGATAGCCATTTTTTTCCATGCCCATAGCAAGCTCCATATAAATGCTTTCGCCTTCTGGGCCAAATTTTTCTCTAATCTGCTCAGGAAGCACATTTTCCCCATGCAGCAGAGTATTCATAAGATAATGCCTAAGCTCCTCGTTAATGCCAATTTCAAGAGAAAGCTCGGAAAAGCCAATGCCGGCATTAGCAGATTTGGAATATTCCAATGGAGCAACGGTATTGCGGCTGCGAAGCTTTCCCCAAGCATGGGACATGGCCCCGGCGCCAAGGCCAAGCAAAGAATTTTCCAAGTGGAAAAAGTAATTTCCCTGTACATTCCTTATCCCGTCAAGGCATGCGCTTTCCTCATCTAGCACGGAATATCCCTGCCTGCGAAGTATTTCCAAACCTGCCTGCTGCCATTGTGAAAGCTCTTTTTTAATTTTAGGCGGCAGAGTGCCAGAAAGCGGCTTTATGCGGTTAAGATGAATCTGCGTAGGGCGCAGCATTGAAAGCATAATGACATCTTTCAGGAAATCTTTTTCTGTCTGCCCCTTCAAACCGCACAGCAAATCGGCATTTATATATTTTATTCCGGCAGAGCGAACAAGGCTGAAAGCATTTTTTATGCGGGTAACATCCTGCGCACGGCCATTCTCGCCGTTAATTCTGGCACTAAAACTCTGAATGCCCATAAGCAGCATCGTAATGCCGCTTTCCGCTACTGCCTCTGCCTTTTCCTCATCAAAGAAATCAGGATTAGATTCCATTGATATTTGCGTGCCAGGCTTAATTAGAAAATGTTTTTTCAAATTCAGCAAAAGCTCTTTCAGAAGATTTGCGGAAAGAAAATTTGGCGTCCCCCCGCCTATATAAACGCTTGTTATTTCCTTATTTTTGAAAACGGGCTCAAAGAAAGCCATCTCATTCTCAACGGCATGAATATACTCAGCTTGTTCTTCCGATGATGCTCCGCCCTTCACATCCAAGAAACAAAAACCGCACTTCTTTTTGCAAAAAGGGACATTCAGATAAATGCCAATTTCCCGTTTTGGATTTTCAGCAAGGCTTGCTTCCCAAAGATTTTTCTGTTTCCTTAAAGGCAGAAGACCTTTGTCCCATGCAAGAAGCGAAGGAAAATGCGTAGGGAGGCCTCCATATTTTACATCATGGATAAGAGAAATTGTTTTTTCAAGTCTTTCCTGATCCATTTTTTGCTCCTGCTACGGGTAAAGAGTTTCAAAAGGAAAATGCTCTGCTTCTCTGCTTAAAGGCTTAAACTCAGAGCTGCCATAAATGCTCACATAGCCCTTATCAGGGCCATAGCAGCGGTCATAATATACGCATTTTGAACACAATGGCAGCTTTTCTTTTCGCTCCGGATAGCTTTCCTTCACTATGCGCACCTTATTGCCTATGCCTACTTGCGATTTAGATTCAGGCCCGCTGCTCCCCCAGTCGCTCATAAGGTTAACAAGCTCTGGCGCAATGCAAGGGACGAAATTGCTAAGCATTTTGGATTCAATAACAATTTTTTTAGCCTTCATATATTTGAGCGCCAGCCGAAGATATGGCAAGGCGTCAGAATAGGAAATGCCCAAACTTCGCCCCATTTCAAGCATTCCTCCGGAATAGAAACTAAACATAAAGCAAAATCCCGTAACTCCAAGCTCTAAGCCGGCAAGCTTTGCGAACAGCGGCATTTGCTTATAGTTTCTGGATGTAACCGCAAAATTGAACGAAGCTTTTATTCCGGCATCATTAAGATTCTGAGTTGCAATTAAGGCATTTTCAAATGCTCCGGGGATCTGCATAAGATAATCATGCGTGGCAGCATCGCTGCCATGCAGAGATATTTTCACCTCGTCTACTCCTGCTTCTGCCAGGCTCAAAACATATTCTTTTTCTTTAAGTTTTAGGCCATTTGTAAGCAGCTGCACAGACTTAAAGCCTTGCCGCTTAGCATAACGCGAAATTTTTTCAAGTCCGGGATAAAGAGTAACTTCTCCGCCGGAGAATGTAATTAGCCATGCCCCTTCATCAGCCCATTTTCTGATATTGTCCAAAATAATTTCTTCAGAAAGCCACTTAGCCTTATCTTGAAGATCCTTAGCGCAACAGAATATGCAGCGGGCATTGCATGCATCTCCGAGAAGCAACTCGCGAGAAATTATCTCAGAGCCTGGCTCAGGCCAGCCGAATTTCTTTACAGCATCATAAATGGTTAAAGCGGCAGCATGGCCCATATTCAGCGTGCCTCCGCATAGCTGTTATACTCTTGCTTTTTAAGCTTTGCAAGGAACATGACATATTCTTTAAATTTCTCTTCTTTTTTTGAAAGCTTCAGCGCTTCAAAGAAAAGTCTTTTAAGCAAGGCAGTCCTTAGCGAATATGCTTCCGCACCTGAGCTTAACCCTGGGATGCGATAATATGATGATACGCAATTGGAACACATTGTTTCATCTTTATTCTGAATGCAGCCATCATATTTTTCAATAAAGCCATCTATGGCACTTCCTATTTTTACTATGTCTTTGCTTTCGCTATAGTCTATAAAGGCAAAAGGATAAAAAGACAAAATTCCGTCAGGATACATTTCCAAATCCCTGTACATAGGGCAGAAAATAGGAGCCTCTGAACCACCCACCCTGAAAAATTCTATAAAAGGCTCTGGAATTATAAAATTTCCCTTTCGTATTTCCTCAAACAGATATTTGGAAAACAAGGAAATGGAATCTGCCAGGGATTGGAGCTGATCCGCAGACCATTCCATGCCATGCACGCATTCTATGTTAATTACCATAAAGCCTTTGCCTGCTAAAGACTTCAAGTCCTCAAAAAGCCTGGCAGCCCCATCGGGAGCAACGCATTCCAAAGCGACAATGCTATAGGGATCCAGCTTTTTTAGCATTAAGGCAATTTTAGGCTCCAAAGCCTCCCAGCTTCCGCGGCCATTAGGAAAAATGCGGCAGGAATCATGATTTTCCTTAGAGCCGGAAACGCTTATGGAAAGATTTATCTTGTATTTTTTAATAAAATCAATTTTCTTCTCGTCAATGACAAGGCCATTGGTAGCTATTGATAATGATAATGACTTTTTCTGCTCAGCTGAATATTTTGCAGCAAATTCAACTGCTTTTTCAAGCAGTTCCATTTTGAGAAATGGCTCTCCGCCATATAATTCCAGCCGTTTCTGATTGCCTGAGGAATCTATTAGCAGCCTTATGCCTCTTTCCGCATAAGAAAAAGGCAATGTAAGGCCAGAGTTCTTATTTATCCGGCAATGGCGGCAGTTAAGAACGCAGTCCGTAGTTAAAGCTATTTTAAGTTTCTGTATTTCCTTGCGGCATGGCATAAGCAGCTCCATATAAATCAGTCACTGCTAAAACATGCCTTAAGAGGAAATTCCTTTGGAATTTCTTTCAATGGGACAAATTCGCTGCCGCCGAAATAATTATAATATTCCCGCTCAAAGCCCATGCATGACTTGAAATATGCGCATTCCTCACAGCGTTTTACCTTCATGCGCTGGCTTGCCTTCATCTCATATACGCGCATTGGATCTTCATTAGGCACAAAAAGCAGGTCATCCCTTTTCTGGTATTTCCACTCTGCCATAAGGTTGGCATACTCAGGCAATACGCATGGAACAAAATTGCTAAGACATGCGCTTTCCAGAACTATGTTGTTTTTTTCAAAATACCGCATGGCCTTGCGAAGATACGGCACATAATCTTTATACTGGATTTTGTAAATGTCGCCATTGGTTTTCATGGCTCCAAGATAATGCGGAGAAATAAAAAGATATGCGTCTATGCCAAGGCGGCCTGTAACTAGCAGCGGAAGCTCCGGCAAATATTTATAATTCAGAGGGATTATCACATTGTTAATTCCCGCTCGGCAGCCAAGCTTAATCACATTTTCCAATGCCTTTACGGTTTTTTTAAATCCGCCTGGAACGCCTGTGATTTTATCGCTTAGCATTTCACGGCTGGAATGCAGTGACATGCGAAAAACATTTATGCCGGCATCAACAAGCCTTTTCGCATAATCATAATCCGAGAGAAGAAGCCCGTTAGTAGTTATTTGAACGGCAGTATATCCCATCTTTCGGGCAAGGCGGGCGATTTCCGGCAAATCCTTGCGCAATGTAACTTCTCCGCCGAGGATATCCGCAAACCAGGCTCCTTCTTCCCGGCCTTTTTTCAGTGAAATGGCAATTTCCTTAAGAGAAAGCTCGCCTTCGCTCCACTCAGGCTCAAAATTAGGATTATAACAGAACAGGCAGCGGGCATTGCATGTGAAATTAATTACGAGCTCGCATATTTTAGGCCTGTCAAGAGGCCAGCCGTATTTCTTAGCCGCTTCAAGAGGACCTATAGACTTTAATTTTTCTTCCATAAAATCATAAAAGGAGAGGGCATCCTTGAGAAACCCATCTCCTTTTCCGCTTTCTAATTAAACAATACAGCTTTCAGCACCAGCCTCCGCGCGCATGGGAACCATGAGAGCCGTGAGAACTGTGAGAACTATGAGAACTATGAGAATTATGAGCAACATGGCTATAATGTGAATTTTTAGGAACAGAACTAGACACATTAAAATGCAAATTTAGCCCAAATATAGTTAGGTAAGTATTACGATGAGATATCGTAGTACTGCCTCCTGCATACCCAAAATAATTTTGGTGTTGATTTGTAGAGCCAGCCACTGCAAGAGTGTCAGCATCACTTAATGCAGCTCCAACAATACCTAAAGTAGTGCCTAGTTTAACAACATCAGAATTTAGAATTCTTCCTTCTTCGCTATTTAGAAATTTTTTTATATTTTTTTTAGTATTTTTCATTATAAACTCCTATTTTAATCTAGGTACTCTAGAATTTGAATACTTTCCGCCGCTACAGAAATTTTTTGTTAGCCTTTGCATATGAACATCGCAAGACTGAGCATTATCTTTAACAAAATAAGCAGCACACACAACACCTAACCGTCCTGAAGGACACAGCCTCACATTGTCATATTTTAAAGCCTGGTACAGTTTATAATTATTAACGCATTTTTCCCTTAGCTCAACAGAGCCAACAGACGAACAATCGCTTTCTGAGGCAGGAAAATAAGCTAAACAAAATTTCTTATATTCCTCGGTCATATTTTCTATGGAATCACAAAGCTCATGGCCTCTTTTTTCTCTTATTAATGAGCATAGCTCTACATTAAACGGTATTCTAAAAGAATCACATAAGCTTCTTTTGCCCTTTTCAACAGAAAACAATGTAGCATAAAAATATGATGTATTTTCCATGCAAGATCTATATGTATCTATAAACTCATTTCTATCATTACCCATTATAAGAAGCCTGTCGCATACAGCGATGTCATTTGATGTGATGGTGCGGCATGCTGCATAATCTGTCAGCCCATTAGCTATTGCATTATACCAAGGCTTATCATGCGGAGCAATAGATGAAGATCCCCATACTTTTCCATATGAATCTACAATTTGCGCAAAAGTCGCTGTTTTGCACGGCCATCGCAAAGAAAAACCAGATGTGCCTAGCTCTATCGGTATTTCATCAACTGGCTTACGTTCATAATTTTTTGCTTCTTCTTCCTCTTTTACTAATGACTTTTCATGCTCTTTTATTCTTTTTTCTATTTCTTTATGCTCAGCCTCGCCGCTTTTTTTCATGTGATAAGCGTTCTCATTTTCATATCCGCTCTTTATTTCATCCACTAGTCCTTTTGCGGAATCAGGCAAGGCCTGCTGATCTGCTTCAATAGATATAGAATCTTTAGGCTGCTTATCAGAAGAAGCAGGAATGGCAGGCTCATTAAGTTTCACATAAGCAGCAATACCAATAATAATGACAATCAATAGAACGACAAATTTATTCATTTTTTCCCTCGCCCATACCAGAGATTAAAGCTTTTGTAACTATAAAACGCGTCAGCGGCCCAGTAACAGTTGCCAAATCAATTCTGCACTGCTGATTTAACGCCTCATTAACAAAATCTCTAATATCATTTTCAGAATAATTATCAAAAACAAACTCTGCCCCATTGTCTTTTTTTGAAGAAGAAAATTTTATTCTATCTTCAAATATATATGCGGCAAGATTTAAGGCCTCTTCTGAGTAAATATCAAAAGAGAAAAATATTTTTTTATTTTTTTCTATCTCTGAATCCATTTTTTTAATATTTCCTCATTTTCCTTATCTTTAATAAGCTCAAATATAAAATCAATCTGACCTTTATTTACTGCACAACGAAAATTAGTTGCCATATTTCCAAACAAAGAGCCCTGCGTGGCATAATTAAAAACAGGACAAATACCGCAGTATGGCTTATATGCGCAACGGGAGCATAAAGGCTGAGAATTTAATTCTGATGCATATTTGCAGGCACGCACGGCATCCGCTGTAAGAACCTTTTCAACAGGATCATTAACATTGCCTATGCGAAACAAGTCATCTCCTTCCATTGCAAGCATTCTAGCCTCATCACATGTATAAATATTTCCGTCATAGTTATATGCAATTTGCCCGGTGCCAGCTCCGCATGGAGAGTCCAAGTCATAATTGCCGCCGCTGCCAACGTTAAATATTTTCTCACAAAAAATCTGGCAAGCTTTTTCAATAATTGACACACCCTTCTTATTAAGGGTTAAAACATAATTGATAGCCTCTTTATATAAAGAAATATATTCTGCCGGAGAGATGCCTATGCTATTCCAATTAACTGCGGCATAGCCTATCTGAGAAACAGGCCGCATATATAAAGACTCTAAACCGGCTGACACATATTCATCAATAATTTCTTTTGCATGCCCAATAGAGTTTTTTGTAACAGTAATAATTGCTCCGGGCCTAAATATTTTATAAGCTTTTCCAAGCTGAGAATCATATTTTTGATTAAAATACTTAAGCCACTTGCAAACAATATTATATGATATGTCATTCTCAGAATGCCTGTTCTTTTTATGAACATTTTCCGGGCCATCTAATGATGAGCAAATAGAAACTTCATTCTGCAATAGGAAATTTGCCTTTTCTTCATCCATTAAAATGAAATTTGATATAAGTGAAATGGAAACATCCTTGTCAGATTCGCTTTCTTTTTGACGAATATACTTCACTGTTTCAGAAAGAACATTCCAATTAAGAAGAGGTTCTCCTCCTTGAAATTCAAAATTCAAAACAGGAGAAGGCGTTTTAAAGGCAAAATCTACACATTTCTTTGCTGTTTCCAAAGACATATCTAATGACATGTCTTTTTTTCTTCCAGGTGCCCCCGCCTGACAATAAAGGCATTGCATATTACAACGAGCAGTCATAACTAAAATATGCAAAGTTGGAGAAAGGCAAACATTACAATGAGTATTAAGCCAAGAAAGGCCAAGCTTACCAAAATCCAGCATTTCTGAAACAAAACCATTGTCAAAAAATTGTTGCGGAATATTATCAGGATTATCACAAAGCTCATTAAATAACTTCCCGCTTAATTCAATTCTGCCTCCAAAATCATTTGTTAGAAGAACATGATCTTTATTTTTTTTCCACTGCTGGAAGAGAAGCGTTTGTTTTTTATTCTGTTGTTTATTTTCCATTTGTCTCTTCCCATGTTTTAGTTATATGCTTAATATCATCGCTTTTATTAAGTTCCATCTCTGACTGAAGTTCCTTTTCTACCTCTTCAATTAATTTGTCTAATTCCAACTCCTGTTTTTTAGTTAAAACAGACTTTTCTTCTTTTAAAAAAGAGACATTAATATTTTTAAATGCATTCTTAATAATTTCTATTGAAGCTGCCACATTAACTGCACGGCTCTTTTCTCTTATTTTCTCATCTTCAAGCTCCTGAAGAAAAGCACTTTTCACAGTTTCAATATCATGCCCTGCTTTCATGACAAAATGAACATTGACAAGGGCTTTTTCAGCAAAGCTTAAATAAACCCAAGCATAATTTGTTTGAGTATATGCCGCATACCTTATAGCATTAATAGAATAGTTTTCTAATGATACAACAATATCAAATTGCTTCATTTCTTTTCTCACATAGATAAAAGTAAATATTATTGAAGGTAAGGAGCTTGCACAGTAAGATCAATAGCACAGCATGTAAGCCAGCCCCTAACCATATCACGCGTATCTTGGGTATAAACCATAGGGTTCCCAGAATAAGTGCCTGTATTATAGGCGATCGCATTATACACATGTTCTCCTCCGTTCAAAGGAATAAATCCTATAGCATTATACCCCGTAGAACACCCGGTTTTCGCTATCGCAGTTTTCCCATTTTTAATTATTGTCGCGCCTCTTCCGTATTCTATCTGATAGCACAAATTATAGATTTTTGAAACAGTTTGTTTATGATCACTCGTTGAATCAGAGGATAACATTATATCTTTTTTTACAATTAACTTGCCGTTTACAGTAGTATTAGGAGGGTCTGAAGTGTCAATATAAATAGCTTCACGTCCGCCGGACAATATAACGACACCAGAACCAGAATCCGCGCCGCCAAGCCTAAGATGCGAGCCAGTATGAGTAATATAACCGCTTCTAGCATTAGACATTAAAATCAATCCTCCGGAAGAATCAGAATTAGAAGTATCAATCAAAATCCCAGCACCGCTCGTATTTGTATTACTTGAATAACGCTGTTTAGGAGTATGATAATGAGTAGACTCTCCATCAGTACCTACATATATCCACTTGTTAGTAGCAATTGGAACATAAGAAAATAATCCTCTAGCTGACTCAGTTCTCTTTGCGCTCGGAAGATTACGGCCGACATAAGCCTTTGCGGTCAAATAAGAAATGTCTGTTTCTCCATATATTTTTGTAGAGCCAACATTGCTAGTGCTGTCAATATTGGCATTACCACTACCATACGGATCATCTTTTGGTTTTCCAAGATGTGTATAACCAAACACATAGAAATATGAATTAGTTGAAACACTGCGTCCCTTTTCACCACAATAAAAATCTTCCCCATAATTCGGACCGCCAATGCAAAAATCCAAATCACCGTTGTGCCTGCCAAAAGAAACATCCTGGCTTTCATCTGCGATATATGTGGCCCCGGTAGTAAGCAGCTTATTATATCCGCCGTATGGCGCAGGATAATAGCTGGTCATGGTCATGCTTTGAGCGCTATTCAGCACGCCGGGCCGCCATGCAAAAAGCGCAAGGGCAATAAGCAAAAACAAATGTTTTGCGGTAAATTTCAATTTCAAGACTATCTCTTTTGTCTGTTCCATAACGGCACGCTCCTAATATTAGGATATACGATATAAATTATACAACAGCATGTCTTTTTTTTCAAGACATGCCAGTTCAAGAAATGCTCATAAAAATCAATATTCAGCTAAAACAAGTTTTTTCTTATACGCTTCTTCTATAAAAACCGCTGCCTCAGCAAATATCTCCTCAAATGTTTTCTTGTCTTCAGAGGAAGAATTAAGAAAAGAAGGATAATCTTTAACCGCAAGGATAAAATTATCAGCTTCAAGCTCATCCGGCAGAGAACGCAGGCAATCAAGCAAAGCATCCCAATTTTCGCCAAAGTATCCCGGGAAACGGAAAACAGATGCAAGCTCTTTCATTAAGGAGTTTTTGTCTGGCACAGCCTTTCCATCTGTTTTAGCTATAAAACAGTCAGAAGCCGGAAAAATGCTTTCCGGCTTCTGCTGTTCCGACAGTTTAATAAAAACTTCGGTTTTTTTCATAATAATGTTTTTTTGCAGTAAAATAATCAGTAAACCATCTGCAGCTGTATGAACGTGCGGTAGTGGTCCGGAGTATAGTATATAAGCTGCCCGCCGCCGATAATAATTCTCTCAGCACCGCGCTTGCCAAGCTTCTCGCTAAGGGGATAGGCAATGCCTCCGATCACCACATGCGAAGGATATGCTCCAGGCGGAAGCAGAGTATATTCATGATAAAAGCCATAAGGCCTCTGCGGCAGCTTGCCTTCTTTGTTCTGGAACACAATGCCGTCATGGGAATATGGCAACTGCTCGCCCCTGTAAATTTTGCCGATAAGCTCTAAAATAGAGCTAAGGCGGATCTGATCTTCAATTTTAGGATAAATATCCCTTCCCGGAGCAGGACACGGAGGATTGTAATCATACTGGCCGCGCGCAGCAGGAGCAGCTTCTTCAGCTACAGCCGCAGCTGGGGCAGGAACAGCCACAGAGTTCTTCTTAAATTTGCCAGAAAGAACAGCCTTAGCAGAGGGTGATTCGGGCTTAGCGGCAGTTTTTTGTGAATTAACCGCCATTACGGCAGCCGGAGCAAGCATTACAGCCAGAGCCAAAGCCAGAAGTTTCTTTAAATGTTTCATATTCAATCCTTTTTTAATTTTGAGTTCAGACTTTACTAGAATTATAACACTAAAAAGTTTTTTCAGGAAGGGCCGAAAGTCCTACAATGAAATTTTCCCAGCCTGCAATGCGAAAGCAGAAAAACATTTAAATTACGTTTGCACGAATTGCTTTTTAAACTTTTCCTATTGAATATGCAATAAATAAAATTGCTAAAATAAGAATATGAAATCTGTTTTCTTTTTGTTTTCTTTGTTTCTTGGAATAAGCCTGAATGCCATGCCTGCGCTGGCAAGCGGCACAACAGATAGCCAAGCAGCAAAAGAGACTGTTTCACAGAGCAGCAAGGAAAACGCCTCCGCTGCAGAAGCTTCCGCTAATAATTCCGGCAAAGATGATTCTGATTACAGAAATGATGAAAAGGAAGGTCAGAGCGGACAATATACTGAACAGGATACGCTTTCAGACAGCAGGACTGAAGAAGAAAATGACTCTGATGCGTCTATAAATGAAAACGGGACAGAAAAACAATCCGAACCAGAACAAGACGACTGGAAGCAGGACGCAGAAAATCCCCAGCAGGAACAGGCATCAATGCCTAATGAAGATGAACCTTTATCCGAAGAAGACAGCGACAGCATAGGCAATGGCCCTTGGGAAACAGGAGCAATAGAAGTCCGAGGCAATAAAAACCTAAAAGCTAAAGTTCTGATAAAAACAGGAAAAGCTAAAAAAGGCAAACTTTATAAAAAAAGCGATATTTCAGCAGACATAGAGGCAATGATGAGCCTTGGCAGCCTGGAAAACATATCCGTAGAGATAGAGCCTATTAAGGATCTTAGCGTTTCCAAAAAGAATGCGGAAGAAGTCTCCTGCCCTTTCCCGGTAAAAATTATTTATGTCATAGAAGAAAAGCCCGCCATAAAGAAAATAAATATTATTGGAAGAAAAAGAATGTCTGCCGGCACCATAAGAGATGCCATGAATACTAAGGAAAAAGACTTTCTTGATGACTTCCGTTTGCGCGAAGACATGTTAAAAATCATAGAAAAATACAATGACAGGGGCTTTATTGACGCAAAAGCAACTTATGAGAAAACCTGTGATGAACAAACCAGGCTTTGTTCCATTGACATTAATATTACTGAAGGGCCTAAGGCTATAATTGACTCAGTCAGCTTTTCCGGCGTGACAGCTTTCAAGGAAAAAAAACTTAGGAAAAAACTTCAGAACAGGCCTAAGAGAAAATATAATCCCAAGCAAATTAAGGCAGACCTTGCCGCGCTTTCAGCTTTCTACAAAGACAATGGTTATGCGGATTTTGAAATAAATGACTCCTCTATTACATTTAATGAAAACCGTTCTAGCGTAACTTTTCATATATCCCTTACTGAGGGTGATGTTCAGTATTTCGGCGCGACCTTCTTTTCAGGCAATGAAATTTACATGCCGGGAGACTTTAAGACAGACATAGCGTATAAACGCGGCAAGAAATACAGCCAGGAACTTTTCACAGAAACCATTCTTGCCATACAAAATAAATATGCCGACAAGGGTTATCTGAAAGCCGATATTTCCTATGACAGGACCAAAAATGAAAAAACCGGGGAAACAGACATAACTTTTTTCATAACCGAACACAATCCGATATATGTTGGGCACATAGACATAGCCGGGAATGAGGCAACAAAGCCTTATGTTTTCCGCAGGGAAGTTGCGCAGAAAGAAGGAGAGGTATTCAGCTCAGCTAAAGTGCGCCGCAGCCAGGAAAAGATCTTTAATTTAGGCTTTATAGACGATGTGAAGCTGGCAATAAATCCCACAGAAGAGCCTGACAAAGTGGATTTGGTTTTTGACGTAACTGAGGGAAAGCCAGGCATGCTTACTGCAGGCGCAGGCATTTCTTCCTCAGACGGCTTTGTCGGAACACTATCGCTCACGCATCTGAACCTTTTTGGAAGAGCATACAGAACATCACTTTCATATAATTTCGGAAAGAACATACAGGATTATAATTTCAGCATATCAACGCCATGGCTGGGAGAGAAGCCTATAAGGCTAGGCCTTGACACTTATAATACAAGGCATTATAAGCCATACCAGACAACACTCCATGCCTACACCGAAAAACGCACGGGAGGCAGAATATCAGTAACTCCGCGCTTTGAAGACGACAAATATTACATAACGGCAGCATACAGCTTAGAAAGAATAAGAATGTATGACATAGACAATGCCTATGCCGATGTGCTTAAAGACGAAGAAAACATCACTTCCACCGTTTTCCTTGAAGCAGCCATAGATACCCGCGACAGCATTTGGGATCCAACAAGGGGACAAAAACTTTCTCTCGGAATTGAATATGCCGGCGGAATCTTCCAAGGGGACATGAATTTTTATAAGCCCACATTATCATATAGCTTCAACCAAAAGCTTTTCTCAATAGGGGAATATCCCTTTGTTTTGGCCGTAAGCAATCGCATTGGCTTTGCGGAAAGGTTCGGAGACACTAAAGAAGTGCCTGTGTATGAACGCTACTTCCTAGGCGGAGCCGACACAATAAGGGGCTATAAAAATAACGGACAGGTAGGCCCTGCAAACGGCGGTCTGGTATACGATGTGATGAATGTTGAGTTCAAATTTCCTCTTGCGCGGGAAAAACGCCGCACGATCGTGCAATGGGCTTTCTTCTTTGACATAGGAAACTCATGGAATAAATTTGATGAAATATCCCTGCGCACCGGAAGAGGAGAAAAACAGCTTAAATCAGGAGCAGGCTTTGGCATAAGATTCACAACGCCTGCCTTCCCCATACGCCTTGACTGGGGATATGGATTTAATCATAACAGAGGAGATGACCTTTCCGACATTTACTTCACAATGGGAACAATGTTCTGATTATGAAAATTTTCGCCGCTGCTCTCACATTCCTGCTGCTTTCAGTTCCTGCTGAAGCAATAGAGATATTTTTGAATGAGAACCGCAGCGAAACAGGAACCATAGGGTTCATAGACTTAGACCAGGTTTTCCGCTCATATTCAGGAACAGTCTCTTCAAAGCATGACCTTGATGAAGAAATAAGAAAAAAAGAAGAAAACATTGATAAAAAAAGAAAAAAGATATTTGAGCAGAAAGCCGAAGCTGCAAAGCTGCGCCAGGAAAGGGAGCTCGCTGCAATATTGCCCGAGATGATGGAAGCCCGCCGAAAAGCTGACGAGGCAGCCGAAAAGCTGCGTCTAGATGCCGCTAAAATAAGGGAAGACGAAGAGACATTAAAAAAACAGGAAAAGGAAAATGAAAAGCGTAAAGCAATGGCAGAACTGAGACAGCAGGGAGTGCCAGAGGAAGACTTGCAAAAAATAATAAGAGAAAGATTTCCGGAATCTAATGAAAACCAAGAAAAAAAAGACATTCTCTTAACAGAAGCAGAAAAAGCAAATAATAAAGAAGAAGGTGGCGGAACTGGTCCAGGCAAAGAAATAATAGGGCCAGACATTTCAGGCAGCGAAGGCAATAAAAAAGCCGAAAAAGATAATTTTTCTCTAGAAAACGAAACAGCCAGCACTGAAATTGCGGCACATGAAGGCAATGCCAAAGAAATAGACGCGCATGAAAGCGTGCCATTGCCGCAGTTGCCGCAAAGCCCGTACGGCAAGGCCGCTGAAGAAGCAAAAAAAGCCCCTGTATTTACCGTAAACATTCCAGGAATAGGAGATTTCGGCTTCTCCGTGTCAACAGAAAGCGCTAAAATAGAAACAGCAATACATACGCTTGAACAAAAAATAAAGAAGAATGAAGAAGAGCTGAAGGAATATGAAAAACAGGCAGAGCAAGAACTGGCTGCTTACGAGGAAGCCCGCACTAAACAGGTGCTTGGAAAGATTTACACTGCGCTGAAAAAAATTTCAGAGCAGGAAGAAATAAGCGTTGTGGTAGACAAAAGAGAAATATTATATGGAAAGAAGACCGTTGACCTTACGCAGAAACTTCTATCCCTTTTGGAAACCGCGGAGGATGAAGAATGAGATTTTTTGTTGAGATAATAGCTGAAAAACTGCATGGAGAGCTGCAAGGCAATCCCAAGAGAATTATAGAGAATGTGGCTCCCGTTGAAAAAGCAGGAGAAAAAGACATAACTTTTCTTGCAGACCCCAAATTTCTGGAAGCGGCAAAGAACAGCAAGGCAGCCTGCATACTTGCCCCGGACACGGCAAAGCAGGAACTTGCCTCATTTCAAAACTGCGTAATTTATGTGAAGAATCCGAGATATGCCTTTATGCTTTTACTGCGCGAAGCTGAAAAAGCTATGCGTCCGGTATATCCCGTAGGAATAGACAAGCTGGCAGCCGTAAGCCCTAATGCGATTATCGGGCACCGGGCGCACATAGGCCCAGGCTGCACGGTGGAATCCGGAGCGGAAATAGGAGCAAACGCAATAATAGAAGCCGGCAGCTACATAGGGCATAATGTGAAAATAGGAGCCAGAACCAGAATATGCCCAGGCGTAAAAATAATGAACAATTGCCAGATAGGCAGCGACTGCATTTTATTCCCGGGAGCAGTGATTGGCAGCGACGGCTTCGGATATGTATTCAATAACGGGGTTCATGAAAAAATACCGCAGATAGGCAAGGTAATTATAGGGGACAAAGTTGAAATAGGAGCCAATACCTGCATAGACCGCGCCGCAATGGAAACAACATATATAGGGGACGGCACAAAAATTGACAATCTGGTACATATAGCGCATAATGTGCAGATAGGCCGAAATTGCATAATACTGGCCCATACCACAATAGCAGGCTCAGTTACAATAGAGGACTATTCCACATTAAGCGGACAATGCTGCATAGCCGATCATGTTAAAATAGGAAAAGGAGCCACGCTCATGGGCCGCACAGGCGTGCTAAGCGATGTTAAGCCCGGAGAGCTTCTTTGCGGGCACTTCGCAAGGCCCAGAACAGAAGCATTCAAGATTGAAGCGCTGCTAGGCAAACTGCCGGAAATGAGAAAGGAATTAATAAAAATCAGAAAGCAGCTTGAAAAAATATGCCCGGAAGAGAAAAAACTCATTGAGACGGAAAACAGGAAACCGCCAATGCCTCCAAATCCAATTCAGGCCCCGGAGAAATAAATGTCAAGAAAAACAATAAAAAAGGAAACACAAATAGAAGGCATAGGCCTTCACACAGGCAATAAGTCAAAGGCCATCTTTCATCCGGCAAAAGGCACAGGAATAAGGTTCACAGGCCCTGGGTTCAATACGCCCGTAAGGGCTGTTCTGAAAAATGTTTCAGGCACTGTCAGGGGCACAAACATTTCTGACGGCATCCATACCATACATACAGTTGAGCATCTGCTTAGCGCCGCTGCCGCTTTAGGCATAGATGACCTGGACATTGAGATAATAGGGGAAGAGCCTCCTATATGCGATGGCTCTTCAAAGCCTTTTGCAGACATTCTTATCGCAGCAGGCTTTGAAGAAACAGCAGGCATGCCGGACATAAAGCGCATAAAGAAAAAAACAGAGGTTAATTTCGGAGAAGTTTATTACAAGGCAGTCCCTGCAGAAAAGGGATTTTCCGTTTCCCTTGTTTATGAAAACAGCCATCCAATGGCCGGAAGGCTACTGATAGATAAGGAAATAAATCCCTCTTCCTTTATAAAAGAAATAGCTCCTGCCAGAACTTTCGGATATGACTTTGAGCTTGAAATGCTAAGAAAAGCCGGATTAGCAAAAGGCGGTTCTTTAAAGAATGCGCTGGTAATAACTCAGAAAGAAATATTAGCAGACGGCGGACTAAGGTTCCCTGATGAAATAGCGAGGCATAAGCTGCTGGACTTCATAGGAGACCTTGCGCTTTTAGGCTGGAGGCCTGAAGGAGTAAGGATAGAAACAATACGATGCGGTCATGCCAGCAATGTTAAATTCGCAAGAATGCTTGAACAGGCAACAGAATAAAACCAGCTCTGAGGAACTTTGAAGCAGATTTTGTAAACAAACAGATTTTAGGAGAGATATATGTCATCCATACATCCAACAGCAAAAATACATCCTACCGCAATAATAAATGATGATGCGGATATAGCAAAAGACGTAGTAATAGGCCCTTACACAGTTATCGGCGAAGACGTACAGATCGGCGAAGGAACTAAAATAGGGGCCCATTGCATTTTTGAATTCTGCACGATAGGAAAAAACAATCTTTTTACAGGAGCAGCCTATGTAGGCATGCCGCCTCAGGACTGGTCATACCATGGCGAACATACGCGTTTTGTCATGGGAGACAACAATGTAATAAGAGAAAGCGTTACTTTCCACCGAGGATCTACAGCCACAAACCTTACATCTGTAGGCAGCGGCTGCATGTTCATGGCCAATTCCCATGTGGCGCATGACGGCAGAATAGGGAATAATGTAATTCTCGTAAACTGCGCGTCGCCCGCCGGGCATGTGCATATTGACGACAGGGCCACTATTTCCGGCCTTAGCGGAATACATCAGTTCACGCATATCGGCAAGCTGGCCATGTTATCCGGAGGCGGCATGGTAAGCCAAGACATATTGCCTTATGTAACAGCAAAAGGAAATCCTGCCAGGCCTTTCCGCCTAAACCTAGTCGGAATGCGCAGAGCCGGAATGACCAGGGAGCAAATTCAGGCAATAAAGCATGTGTATAAAACGCTTTTCTTCAAGCACATGCTGTTAAAAGATGCCGTAGCGGCATTGCGCGCTGAAAACCTTCCCCCTGAAGCTGCTATGATGCTTGACTTTATTGAAAGCTCAAAGCGCGGCATTGCACGGCCAAGAGCCATTGCCGGGATAGAAGACAGCGAAGATTAAGCCATGGCTGAAAGAATAGGACTTATCTGCGGCGCAGGGGAATTTCCCATACTGCTGGCAAAGGGCGCAATAAAAGCCGGGCATGAAGTAATAACCATAGGCTTTAAGGGCATTACTCCGCCAGAAATTGAGAAATATTCATCAGCCATTGAATATTTCCGGCTCGGCAAGATAGATGCGCCTATTAAATTCCTTAAAAAAAACGGAGCTGGCAAAGTTGTAATGGCCGGCTCCGTGCCGCATGTGTCCATATTTGGCGGAATAATGCCGGATTTCCGAGCCATAAAACTTCTGGCCTCGCTAAAGGACAAAAAAGCCAACAGTCTGCTTGGCAGCATTGCCGAAGAGATGAAAAAAGACGGGCTTGAGCTGATAAGCTCCGCAGCCTTTCTTGAAGACATGCTGGCAAAAGAGGGCCTTATATGCGGCAAAGCTCTTACCGAAGAAGAAAAAGACGCTGCCGCCTATGGCTGGAAAGCAGCGAAAGCAATTGCCGCGCTAGACATAGGCCTTACGGTAGTATTGCGCGAGAAAGTAGTTTATGCCGCTGAAGGCCAGGAAGGAACAGATAAGTGCATACTGAGGGCAGGAGAGCTCATGAGGCAGAGCGGCGATAAAGGCAAGCTTATGGTCGTTAAAGTCGCCCGTCCTAATCAGGATATGCGCTTTGATCTGCCTGTAGCAGGCATACCTACGCTAAAAACAATGGAGCAGGCTGGCGCTTCCATATTAGTGCTTGAAGCACAGAAAACACTTATTTTTAATCCGGAAGCATTTGCTGAAGAAGCGAAAAAAGCAGGCATCACTGTTTTTGCGGCTACAGGAGAATATTCTTTCAAATAGAAACTTTTTAATTTAAACAGCTGATGAAATTAAAAGAAACTGCCCATAAACTGATTGTAAAAATAATAGGGCCTCTTGGCGCAGCAGCCTTACGCCTTATAATGCGTTTGTCCCGTATTGAAACTATAGGCAGGCGGCCAGAAAAAAATGAGCAGCCTTTCATTTATGCCTTATGGCATAACAGGCAGCTGCTGCACATAGGCATTCACAGGGATGAGGGATTGCACACCCTTGCAAGCGCAAGCCGGGATGGGGATTATATATCTGCCGTGCTAGAGAATCTCGGCTATTCAGTAGCGCGCGGCTCTACTGACACAAACAAAAGCAATTACAAGAAAAGCCTAACCGCGGCCAGATCTCTAATGCGCGCGCTAAAGGCTGGCAAAACCATAGCAATAACTGTAGACGGTCCTCTAGGCCCTAAATATTCCGTGCAGGAAGGAGCAATATTCCTTGCCAGGATAACGGGATGTCCAATAGTTCCAATAGCTTCCGCAGCTTCAATAAGCATAAAGCTAAAAACCTGGGACAGGCTTGAAATACCCATGCCGTTTAGCAGAATAAAAGCCGTTTTTGGCAAGCCGTACCGCATAAGCAAAAACGCAGACCAGAAAGAGGAAGCTCAAATTCTGCAAAAGAAGCTTTTGGACTTAACTGAGAAAGCAGAAAATATGCTGAAACAATAACAGCACTGAATTTTAAATCATAATGAAACATAAAATAGCAGTTTATTCAGGAAGCTTTGACCCAATACACTTCGGACATCTGGACATGATAGAGAGAGCGTCCAAAGTAGTAGACAAGCTCATAGTAAGCATTTTTCACAACCCTGCAAAAAAATGCCTGTTCACAGTAGAAGAAAGGAGAATGATGCTGGAAGAGCTTCTTAAAGGCAAGCCTAATATAATTGTAGACAGCTTTGAAGGGCTGCTTGTAAATTATTTGCGGAAAAATGGCTTAAGGGTAGTGATAAGGGGACTTAGGGCTGTAACAGACCTGGATTATGAGTTCCAAATAGCAGCCATAAACAGAACGCTTTTTCCAGACATAGAGACGCTTTTTCTTATGCCGCGCCAGCGATACACATACCTGTCCTCAAGCGCAGTACGGGAAGTCGCATCATTTCATGGAGACCTTGCTAAACTTGTCCCGCCGCTGGTGGCCGAGCGGCTAAAGCAAAAATTTCCCTTGAAAAAGCAATAAAAAATAAATGACATAGAGATAAAATGAAGAAAATTTCCAGATTTAACATTTTAGCGTTTTTTGCGGCAGCATGGATATTCGCGGCAGCACCCTCTGCCGTCAAGGCGGAAAACCTCATTCCATATTCAGACAGCAAAGGACACTGGGGCTATTGCGACGAATCGTCAGCAGTTAAAATTAAGCCTAAATATGAAGCGGCCCGGCAGTTTAAAAACGGCATGGGAATAGCATTCACTAATCCATATACTGTTTTCATATCTTCAAGCGGCACAGAAATATTGCGCGGACGCTGGCAAAACGTAAAATATCCAGATGAACATGGCATTCCGGTAAAGCTTCGCGGCTACTGGGGATATGCCGATAAAAAAGGGGAAATGATTTTTCCTGCGGAATATGAGGAATTTTATAATTTCTCAGGAAACAGCGCCCCTGCCAAAAAAAACGGGCTATGGGGCATAGCAGACATTAGCACAAAAGAGTTCCGCCCATGCGGCTGCGATGAAATAAAGCCATATTCAGAAGGATATGCTGTATTTCTAAAAAATGGCAAATATGGCCTTATTGACGAAAACGGAAATGAAGCCCTTCCGCCGGCGTATGATGAACTCTATCCTTTTTCAGCCGGTTTTGCTACAGCCAGGCTGGATGGAAAATACGGTTTAATAACAACAAAGCTGTTATTTAAAATTAGAGATTATATAAGGCTGTGGCCATATTCAGAAGGATATGCCGCAGCGACAGCATTAGATTCAGAAAACAAATGCGGATATATAGATAACGGCGGCATAATAACAATACCATTCCAGTACGCTGAATGCCTGCCTTTCTCCGAAGGAAAAGCGGCAGTAAGAAAAGACAAAGGCGGGAAATTAGGCTATATTGATTCATCAGGAAAAGAACTGACAAAGTTCAAATATGATTATGCCTATCCTTTCGCAAATGGCGCAGCCTGGACTGTGATAAAAGAAAAAGGGATATGGATAAACGAGGAAGGCCGCCCATTTGACAAATACTTCCGTCTAAAAAAAATAAGAGACATGCGTTAACCGGAAACTGACGGAAAATTTTCATAAGAACATAGATCCGGATTTCTTATAAAAGCGGACAGGAAAATTTCTGACCGCTTTTTTCTTTTCAATGCCCTAATTATTATTATAAAATATAAAAACGTCCCTTTATAAGGATATAGAATTTATGCGAGGTGAGAAAATGTCAGAAAAAAACATAGCTGAAATAGGAGTAATAGGAGGAACCGGACTTTATGCGATTGAAGGACTTACAGACATACGCGAAATAGAAATAGACACTCCTTTCGGCAAACCTTCAGACAATCTGATATACGGCAAGCTTGCCTCCATTCCAGTTGTTTTCCTCCCCCGCCATGGCAGAAAACATGCTTTTCTCCCTGGGGAAATAAATCAGCGCGCAAATATGTGGGCATTAAAATCAATAGGCGTAAAAACAATTATATCCGCCAGCGCAGTAGGCTCACTTAAGGAAGAAATTGCGCCCACTCATTTTTGCATTCCCGATCAGTTTGTTGACGAAACAAAGGGGCGCATATCATCGTTTTTTGGCAATGGAATAGTAGGGCATGTTCCAATGGCGCATCCATTCTGCTCCGCAATACAGAAAATCATATATGACGAAGCCATAAAGCTAGGAATAAAAACTCATTTTGGCGGAACATACTGCTGCATGGAAGGGCCTCAATTCTCAACGAAAGCAGAATCAGAAATGCATCGGAAGCTCGGATATTCAGTAATAGGCATGACAATGGCAACCGAAGCCAAGCTCGCCCGTGAAGCAGGTTTCTGCTATGCCCCAGTTTCCATGATAACAGACTATGACGCATGGAAAGAAGAGGAAGAGGTTTCCCAAGAGCTGGTAAGCGAAAGAATGAAAGTAAACATTCTTAACATGAGAAAACTCTTAATAAGCGTAATTCCGCTGATAGGAAAAGCAGCCTGCAAAGACTCTTGCGCCAGCATGACTAAAGGCTGTCTTATCACTCACAAAGAAAATTTTCCAAAAGAAACTTATGAAAAAATCCGTCTGATTCTAGACTGAACAAAACAGGCAAAAACTTAAACGGAGGGAACAAATGGCACAAATAGAGAAGGCAATAAAGGACAAACTGATAAGCCTGGCTGTGGAAGCCCGCAAAGCTTCATACAGCCCATACTCAAAATACCCGGTAGGCGCTGCCGTTCTTACAGCCTCCGGAAAAACATATACTGGATGCAATATAGAGAACTCATCTTTCGGCCTCACTAACTGTGCGGAAAGAACTGCCATATTTAAAGCCGTAAGCGAAGGCGAAAGGAAAATAGCCGCAATAGCCATAGCCGCAAAAGCATCTTCCCCTTGCGGCGCATGCAGGCAGGTTCTATCCGAATTTGCCGCTCCTGAAATACCAGTTATATTTGTAAATCTGAAAGACAGCGGAGAAAAAGAAATAGAGGATCATACTCTCGGAGAGCTTTTGCCCTGTTCTTTTAACCAGGAAGAAGCCGGACTCTGATAAAGGGCTAGATATATGGACGTAATAATGCTGACCGCATTAAGCAGGTGGATGGAAAACACAGACTTGGAAGAAATAACCTGGCGCAGCGGCAAAAACAAAATAAGCCTTAAAACCAATAATGAGCCGGTTGAATCCATAATTCCCTCATCTCCATTGCAGCCAGTATTAGCTCCGGCCATAGGAATTTTCAGGTCTTCACAGCCAGGGCAGACTAATGCCTTAACAGAAGGCATGAAATTAAGCCAAGGCAGCGAACTGGGCTGGATTGAAACAGGAAAAACGCGAGAAGCTCTTAAAGCTCCTTGCAAAGGGAATCTGAAAATCATAGCGATAAAAGACGGACAGCCTGCTGAATACGGGCAGCCGCTATTCTTCATAGAGCCAGAATAAAATAATAAATGGAAAACTACGGCTTGACATTAAAATGCAGCCAATGCGGCAATATTCCTTCATCTCCGTCAAAACACTGCGGAAAGTGCGGCGGGATTGTAAAGGTAAAATGCAGCCAATGCGGCTTCTTTAGCGACTACGGAAGGCATTATTGTGAAAAATGCGGCAATCCGCTGCCTTATGTTTCAGAAGCAAATTTTATAAGCAGAGCAGAAAAAAAAGAAAAACCGAAATTCAAGCTTGAAATTCAAAGCCTGCAAGATGCTGTGGATGAAATAGGCAATTCTTTCAGAAAGAAGCTAAAAGAAATTTCAAGCAGAAAAAGAAAAGCCAATGCAGATGCTAAGCAAAAACAAAGAGATGCTGATTCAGAAGAAACACCTAAAATAGTATTTCAGGATCCTCCGAAAAACAAAGACGCTTCATCTGAGCCTGAATCGCAAAATATCAAACCTGGCAGAATACGCGATTTTCCTGAAAACAAAGACAATCAGGCAAAAAGGGAGCAGAAAAAAAATATTGAAACTGAAACCGCGGCAGAGGACAGCAAAGAGTCAGAATCATCAGGCCAGCAGGAAAACAGACCGGAAAATTACTCAAACAAGTCCGCTTTAAAAATATCCGCATACATAACGGTAATTTTATTAGTCATCGCCCTGTGTTTTGCGATTTATTACATCATCATAAGGCCTTATCTTCCTAAACTGAACCTTACAATTGCGGCAAAAGACTATCTTTCTGCATTTACTCAGGGAAGATATGAGGATGCTTATAAAATGCTTTCCAGCAATTCAAAGCTCATTTGCCCGCTGGAGGATTACCTTTATTACAATAAGCATAATTTCTCTGGAAAAAGAGAGTTCAGAAACATAGAAGTGCATTCAATGACTTCCAGCAATGCATTGGTAAAATATCAGCTGCGCAATGACAACGGAGAATGGGAGGATGACTATACTTCTTTCATACTGGAGCAGAACAAATGGACAAGGCCCTATGCATGGACTCTTTATCAGCCGATAAACGAAGCGCTTACAAGAAAAGATTATTTACAGGCATTGTATCTTGCGCAAAAACTGTATATGACAGACCCGGCAAATCCTGTTTCTTCCTCGTACTTATGCAAGGCAGAGTATCTTTCAGGACTTTATGACAAAGCTGCTGAATCTTGTGACAACACATTGCAAAGCATAGAAGAATATCCGATAAAAATGCCGGAAGAAGACATAAATTGGGCAATGATATACCTGGCAAACAGCCTTACAAAACAAAACAGAAAACGCGCGGCATACGATGCATTTGACAAACTTGAGGAAAGACAAGGCCTTACTGCTGAACAGCAATGCGATTACAGATATGGCAGGGCTGAGCTGTTCCTTATGAACAAAGAGAATGACAAAGCTAAGTCAAGCCTGCAAATTGCTTCTGGAGCATGCCTTGACGGCAATGACAAAAAAAGCAAAACTCTTTCGCTGCTTAAGCAAATTACAGGGAAATCATCAGCAGAGGCCATATCCTTTGCGCAGCGTTCAAAGATACGCGAAGACTTGCCTCCAATAGAAATTCTGCGGCGGCAGATAGTTCGTTCCAAATTAAAACAGCTTGGGAAAAACGCAGTAAAATATGCGCCCATAGATTCCTGGAAAGCTGAACACCTTGGCGGAGCTGATTACCGGGTTTCGCTAATAAGCTCTGCAATAAGCCCTGAAACAGGGAAAACAGAAACAAATGAAATTTTTGCGGTAATAGTGAATCTATGGCAAAATACAGGAGCCATAGAAAAAAACATGGAGATTCCGGAAGGATTCTGACAATATGTTCAGGAAGGCATTGATAGCAAACCGAGGTGAAATAGCCGTAAGAATAATACGGACGCTAAAGGAAATGAATATAGCCTCCGTAATAGCATATTCCCAAGCAGACTTTGCCTCCATGCCTGTAAAAATGGCAGACCAGGCTATATGCATAGGCCCCGCCTCCGCCATAAAAAGTTACCTGAACATTGATGCTATCATTACCGCAGCAAAAATAACTGATGCGGATGCTATTCACCCGGGTTACGGCTTTCTTTCAGAAAATGCGGACTTTGCGCAAGCCTGCCATGAAAACGGGATAAAGTTCATCGGCCCTTCTGCCAAAACATTGCGAATGTTAGGCAATAAGTCGGAAGCTAGAAAAATGGCAATGAAAGCAGGCATACCAATAACTCCTGGCACTAGCGGCTGCGTATCAGAAAGCAATTATGAGCAGGAAGCGCTAAAGATAGGCTTTCCTGTTATGATTAAAGCTTCAGCAGGCGGCGGAGGAAAAGGCATACGCATAGCGCGCAATGAGCAGGAGTTAAGAAGCGAATTTCACATAGCGGCTTCTGAAGCTTTATCCGCATTTGGCGATAACAGCCTGTATTTTGAGAAATACATTGAAAGGCCACGCCACATAGAAGTGCAGTTTGTAAGGGATTTGAAAGGTAATGTGCTTGTTTTCCCTGAAAGAGACTGTTCCATTCAGCGCCGCCACCAAAAATTAATTGAGGAATCGCCTTCGCCTGCGGTTTCAGAAACCTTAAGGGAACAGTTAAGCGAAGAAGCTGCTAAGCTTGCAAATGCCGCAAATTATATCGGGGCAGGAACAGTTGAATTTCTTTTAGATAATGAAGGAAAACATTATTTCATGGAAGTAAACGCAAGACTGCAGGTTGAACATCCGGTTACTGAAGCCATAACAGGCATAGACCTGGTACGCGAACAGGTGCTTGCTTCTGCGGGAGAAACGCTTGCGATGCCAGGCATAACAAAAATAAAGCCTAACGGACATGCAATTGAATTTAGAATAAACGCTGAATGTCCGGAAAAAGATTTCCGTCCTGAAGCCGGAACAATAAAAAAATTAGTTTTGCCAGGCGGGCTTGGCGTCCGGACTGACACATATCTGTACGCAGGATATTCTTTGCCAGTATTCTACGACAGTCTATTAGCAAAGATTATCATAAATGCTCCGTCCAGGCGGCTTGCCATAAGCCGCGCGGAAAGGGCATTGCGAGAGCTTGAGACAGATGGGATAAAAACAACATCGGCTTTCTGTCTGCGAATCTTAAACGACGAAGACTACCGTTTAGGAAAAACAGACACTGCATTTATAGAAAGCTTACTGAAGAAAACAAAACACACTAAATAAAGAGACATTAATTATGAAAGACTTGTTTCAGAAATGCTATGATTTTCACCAGGCCAAAGATCTTATAGCGGAAAACCGTTATCCATATTATAAAGTTTTGGAAACAGAGCAGGCCCCGGAAATAGTAATAGATGGGAAAAAACTTATAATGCTTGGATCAAACAATTATCTAGGCCTTGCAAATGATCCCAGAATGAAGGCTGCCGCAATAAAAGCAGTGCAGGATTTCGGTACCGGCGTAGCCGGCTCAAGACTGCTCAATGGAAACACCATACTTCACCAGAACCTTGAAAAAAAGCTAGCAAAATTTAAGAAAAGGGAAGCAGCTCTTGTTTATGCTACCGGATATCAGATGAATGTAGGAGTGATTTCATCGCTTATAGGCCGCGGCGATTATGTGATTTTGGACAAGCTGGACCACGCAAGCATAATAGACGGATGCCGCCTTTCGCACGGGGAAGTAAAAAGATATCGCCACAATGACATGGAAGACCTGGAAAGAGCGCTTCAGGAAATAGGCCCTAACCATGGAAAAGCAATAGTGATTGACGGAGTTTTCTCCATGGAAGGAGACATTGCGCCATTGCCTGAAATAGTAAAAATAGCAAAAAAATATGGAGCCAGGACAATAGTTGATGATGCTCATGCCACCGGAGTTCTTGGCAGCACAGGCGCCGGAACATGCGAATATTTTGGCCTCGATCATGGAGAAGTTGACCTGATAGTAGGCACCTGCTCAAAATCATTTGCCTCTGTAGGAGGTTTTGCGGCTGGAGATGCTGACATAATACATTATATACGCCACACTTCACGCTCAATGATTTTCTCCGCAGCGCTGCCGCCAGGCCCGGTTGCCTCCATATCTAAAGCAATAGACATAATACAGGAAGAACCGCAGCGCCGCAAACAGCTTTGGGACAATGCCGCATACCTGAAAAAAGCATTTGAGGACATGGGCTTGGATACTGGGCACACACAGACGCCAATAGTGCCTGTCATAATAGGAGATGATGAAAAGGCTTTCAATTTATGGCATGTATTATTTAACAATGGTCTATTTACAAATTCCGTAATATCGCCAGCCGTTCCGCCTAACAGGGCGCTATTGCGAATAGTTGCCACCGCGACACATACAAAAGAGCATCTTGACAGAGCTCTTAACATATTTGAGCTGGGCGTAAAAAAAGTGCTTGGCACAAAAGCACATTCCATAAAATAAATGCTGAAATGTATTTATGAATTTTGAATTAAAAGAAATAACAGACAGGCAGATTAAGGATTTTGCAAGATTTCCCTACACTTTTTTCTCAAAAGACCCTTGCTGGACAGACGGCTTTATCAAAGACATTATTCATTCTCTTTCTCCGGCACATCCGTTCTGGCTTCATGGCGAAAGGGCTCTTTTCATGGCATTCAGGGATGGCAGTGCGGTAGGCCGCATTGCAGCAATAATAAACAGGGCTCATAATTCTTTCCATGGAGACAATTGCGGCTTCTACGGTTTTTTTGATTGTGAAAATAATGCTGACACGGCAAAAGCCCTATTTGAAAAAGCGGAGGACTGGCTTAGAAAACGAGGATTTGACAATATAATCGGCCCGGTAAATCCATCAATGAACGAAACATGCGGAACATTACTGGACGCCTATGATCTTCCTCCAATGATAATGATGCCATATAATCCGCCATACTATCCGAAAATAACAGAAGCGGCAGGATATTCAAAGGAAAAAGATCTGTTTGCGTTCAGAATAGATCCAAGAAAAGGATTGCCTGAAAGGTATGCAAAACTTTTGTCCCGAATAATAAAAAATAATGACGGCCTAAGAATACGCAAAGCAAACATAAAAAATATTGACGGAGAAATTGCGAAGATTAAGGCAATTTACAATGAGGCATGGGAGAAAAATTGGGGCTTCGTGCCTATGACCAGCCTGGAATTTGACGAACTGGCCAAGTCATTAAAACAAATATTAAAGCCGGAATTGCTTTATTTTGCCATGTATGGCGATGAGCCGGCAGGCTTCGTATTAATACTTCCTAATCTAAACCCTGCATTTAAAGCAGCAGACGGCAAGCTGAACATATTTAACCTGTTCAGTTTCCTTACGGCAATGAGGAAAATTGACTCCGGCAGAATGCTTACTCTTGGAATAAAGAAACAATACAGAAACAAGGGACTGGAACTTCTGCTGATAAAACAGGCCATGGATTCCGCAACCGATTTAGGATGGAAATGGGGTGAAATGTCCTGGACTCTAGAGGACAATGACCTGATCAATAAAACAATACTCGCAGTTGGAGGAGAAAAATATAAGACATACCGGCTTTACGGCAAAAAACTTTAAGCTTAAGAAATGCCAGAAATAAAGCATAAAAAAGGCCTTGCTTGCGCAAGGCCTTTTAGTTTAATTAAAAGAGAATTACATTTTAACGTCAAACAACATAATTAAAATAATGCTGAAAGAGTAAACGATGCTCCGGCATGGGTTGGATAGTCCTTTCCGTCAAACTCAGTCCTGTTAGAGGAAAGGATTGCGGCAAAATCAAAGCACACATGCGCAAAATGAAGCCCGAATCCGGCTGAATAAGCCATGTCAGAATCACTTTCGGCTATATTTTTAATAAGGCCCGCCCTTATGGGGAAATTAAAAGCAAGGCTGTGCCCTAAATTAAATTCCATGCCCAAAGCCACCTGACGGGACTTATAATTATCCACCATAGTGTCATTTTCAGTAATATCCATATCAGCAGCTATTGTCCACCATGGGATTGGAGTAACGGAGATTCCGCCCCTTATTTGGCTGTCATATTTATATTTATTTCCTGACACATATTTAAACTCAGGGCTATTGATATTGCGCGCCACAATGCCTGCCTTAGACGACAAAGGCAAGGAAGGGAAAAACTTATTCAAATTCCAAAGCAAGCCTATGTCTGCCGCAGGCTGCCAGGTTGATTTAACATCCCTGTCATAATCAAAATCATCCGGCTTGCCATCCTTCATAAAGTCATAGGAATATGATGCGGTATATCCGTTTATTAATTTCACATTGCCGCCTATGGAAAGGCCGGGAACTTTTTCAATATCCCAGGCATATCCAACAGCAAGCTCCAGCATTGAGGCCGCCTTTGCGTCAAGGCGGGACTCATTGTTCTTATAGCTATGGGCATCGCCGCCGCCTGCGGCGGCCTCCACGACCGGCTGAGCCTGCGGAGCATA
>JAILAB010000029.1 GCA_024681855.1 Elusimicrobiales bacterium | reverse complement strand
CAAGCAGCATTTCAGACAGTGCGCGGGCTATGCGGCCATTGCCGTCTTCAAAAGGATGCAGAATCACAAACCATAAATGAGCTATTGCCGCCTTAATTATATTGTCTGTTTCGGAATTGTTTATAAAGTCAAAAAGTTTCTTCATTTCCTGCGGTATAATTGCTGCGGGGGGGGCTTCGTAGCATACTTTTTCATGTCCTATAGCGCCGCTCACAACCTGCATTGCCCCGCAGGAATCATCCCTGTAGCAGCCTGTCTTTATTTTGTTCCAGCCGCTTATGCCGTCAGGAAACATATTTTTATGCCAGCCGCACAGCCTTTTTCTGTCAATGGTTTTATTGTAATTTTTTACTGCGTCAATTATTGTTTCCGTCATTCCTTCGGCATTGCGTGGCACAGGTATATTCTTATATGGCAGGCCTAACTTTCTGGCAACAGAAGATCTTACCCCTTGTATTTCAAGCAGCTGACCCTCAATAAGGCTGGATTTCATTATTTCCTCGGTAATGGCTTCCAGAGAGGAATTGCTCTGTTCCGCAAAACCAAGGTTTTGCATTCTGCCAATAAGAATGCCCTGCCGGAGTTTTATTTCAGCAAGAATTTTTAATATCTTAACCTCGTCAAAAACAAAATGAGGCCAGTTTTTAGACTGATAAATGTACATTTTCTGTTCCTTTTTGTTTTTCGCTCTTTATAAGAAGATTATTGATTTTAACATCCTCCCGTCATGCTATATTTCAGAATCTCTGCGGCTTAATTAGGTCCTGAAACAAGTTAAGGACGACGCAGTAATATTTCGTCCTTTACAATTGCATTGTATCAATACTTTTCTTTAAAAGAGCCTTGTTTTCTGCAGCTGACAGATTAATTATAACAAAAATCTACGCATAATCTACGCAAAATATGCGTAGATTGTTATTTGGATAAGTTTTTGCAATAATATACATATTAAATACTGTTAAATTTTGGGATATAGGGCAGTTTTAATTAACTCAATGGAGAAAGTATGTAATGCTTGGAAGAAGAAAAAACAACAATATTACGCAAGAAAAAAATGTTCCGTTGCCTGAAGATTTCAAATTGTTAAGCAAGACAACGACAGACAACAATGGGAAGTCAGTTCCTGGAATAGATGTTGCAACGCATTGCATCATAGCGGGATTAATCGCCAGGGAAATAATAAAGACATTGCCGGAAAGCATTAGATTCCTTTTCCCGGAAGGGACTGCGCTTGTTGCCGCCCTTCACGACATAGGCAAGGCTAATCCGGATTTCCAGAAGATGATTTATCAGGCCATAGATGACAATCTGCCGGAATGTCTGCAAAACGCAAACGCTGACAATGCAAAAAGAAAAGGAACATCGTTCCATGCGCTTGCATCTCAAGTGATTTTGCGTAAATCATGCCAAAATAAATACATTCCGATAATAGAGGGAATGCATCACGGCTTTAGGCCTGCGGCAAATATTGCAATGTATACTCCGGATTATGGCGGCGAGGCTTGGAACAAAAAAAGACAAGAAATAATGTGGGCTGTCATTTCCGCAGTCATGGGTAATAAAAAAAACAGCGTATGGCCGGAAATAAACTCATGGGAACAGGCCTGCGCAATAGGAGGGCTTGTAATAACGGCTGACTGGCTGGCCTCCGGCGGAAAATTTGCCTCGCTTAAATTGGAAGATTCTGGCAATGGCTATGAAGAACAGGCAAAAGAATCCGTCCAAAATGCGGGTTTTCATCAGCTGAATATAAAAAAGGAGCTTTCATTCAAAGAAGTTTTCGGATTTGAAATGAACAAGGAGCAGGAAGCCTTTTGCGGAAAAGTAAATTCTCCCGGAGTGTATGTATTGGAAGCCCCAATGGGCATAGGCAAGACAGAGGCTGCCCTGTACGCCGCATATAAGTCAATGGAACAAGGCTATGCAAGGGGAATATATTTTGCCATGCCAACGCAGCTTACTTCAAACAAGATTTATGAAAGAGTGGGAGCTTTTTTGGATGAGATATGTGAAAACTGGCAGGAAAATAAAGATGATGGACATCTGCAGCTTCTTCATGGGAATGCCTGGCTTTATACCGCTACGGAAAACAATTCGGATGATTACCATAATGCTGAAATACGCTCCTGGTTTGATGGAAGAAAAAAGGGCATACTTGCCCCATTTGCCGTTGGAACTGTTGACCAGGCATTGATGGCAGCAATGGAAGTGAGGCATGGAATGTTGAGATCCTTCGGCCTTGCCGGCAAAGTCGTAATACTGGATGAAATTCATAGCTATGACGCATATACAGGCACCTTGCTTAATCGTCTTGTAGAAATGCTGCGTAAGACAGGCTGCACGGTTATCCTGCTTAGTGCGACGCTAACTTCTGGGCAGAAAAAGGAAATATTGGGCAAAGAGAATGTTCTGAATGAGGAACAGTATAAGTCAGTGGCCTATCCGCTTATAACGGGCTTTAAAGCCGATAAAGGCCAGGCAAAACAAGGAAGCGGCTTTGCCTGCCCTGTATACTGTGGGGAAAAGCAGCAGGGAAAATCCGCAGATACGGAAATATCTTTTGCAAAGGTCAGCGATGACGGGCAGAAAAAGAGCTGCATAAACGAAGCCGTTGAAAAAGCATCGTCAGGACAGCAGGTATTGTGGATAGAAAACACCGTTGCGGAAGCACAGGAAATATTCAAGGCGGTATCGGCACTCTGCAAAGGAAAGGACATAGAATGTGGGCTTATACATTCCAGGTTTACCAGGCTTCGCCGTAGCGAAAACGAGGAATACTGGGTAAATATTTATGGCAAAAAAGGCAAAGACAGATGCAGAAAACACATACTTGTAGGCACTCAGGTTCTGGAACAGTCCATAGACATAGATGCGGATTTTCTGATTACGCATATATGCCCAATGGATATGCTTTTGCAAAGAATGGGGCGCCTTTGGCGGCATAGCGGCAATGATGAAATCCGTCCCGAAGGAACAAAGAGGCATACGGTTATAATTTCGCCCAAAAATTATCTGGAAAAGAATTCTTTCGGGGTTTCTGAATATGTTTACAGCAAATATGTCCTGTGCCGCACAATGGAAACTTTAAAAGACAAAACAGCAGTCAGAATACCAGATGACATACGCGGCCTTATGGAAAGCACATATTCGGACAGGCAGGAAAACGGCAAAATGCAGGAATATTTAAAAGAACTCAATAAAAAAAGGGAAGAACTGAGGCAATATGCCAGCATGGCAGAAAGCAAGAGTGATAAACAAAACAAGACAGAATCCGATTTTAAGCCATGCACCAGATATTCGGAGACAGAAAGTGTGAATGTTATTATGCTGAAATCATTAGAAAAAAAAGAAGAAGGCTATAATGTTGTTTTTGAAGATAGCACTGAGTTATTCATACCCCAAAAAACCGATAGACCAGACATTCAAAAAATTTCTAAAATTATTATTGAACATACTGTTTCTGTGGCTGAATACGATGCTCCAGACTATTATGATTCTTTGACAGGAATATTCAGCAAGTATGTTTATACGGGGGATGGGGATGAACATCCGTTCCGTGCGGTTTTTTTGGATAAAGACGGCTATGTGTCGTCGGACATGGACGGCAATCACTGCCGCAGTAAGGGTTGCGAAATGCTTTATGACAATATTCTTGGCTATCGCAAGACAAAAAAGGACATAAAATAGACAATGGAAAACAGATATAACCTTATAGATGAAAAATGGATACCAGTATTCGGCAGGGAAAATGCAAAATCTCCGGCTGAATCTTCATTTATGGCAAGCCTTTCGGATATTTTCGCTGATTCTTCCGGAATACTTTCCTTAAGGGGCAATGCGGTTGAGAAAATAGCGGTTTTCAAGCTGCTGCTTGCCATAGTTCAAAGTGCCTGCCCGCTTAAAAAGGAACAGGACTGGCAAGCCCTCGGCCTTGACGGCATGAGGAAGAAAACAACGGAATATCTGCATACATGGCATGACTCCTTTCGGCTATATGGCGAAAAACCATTTTTGCAATTTCCATGGCTGAAACCAATGATAAAATCAATGCTGAAAGCAAAAGATAAGAAAAAGAAGGAAAAGAAAATCAATCAATGTTGCGATTTAAAAATAGGCATAGCCTCCGGAAATAATACCGTTGTCACGCATTTCCAAACTGATACAGCCATGAGCGATGCTGACAAGGCCTTGGTGTCCGTAATTCTGATGAATTTCGCTTTAGGCCGAAAGGGAATTATGTCAGATTTGTATAAAAATGAGAAAAAATTATTAATTGCGAAGCCTGGCCACTCTATTGGTTCAGGATTATTACATTCATTTGTCCTTATGCCAAGCCTCGCTGAATCAATTTATATCAATATGCTTTCTGAAGAATCCATAAGGGAAATTCACGGCGTAGGAAACAAGTACGATTCAATAGGCAAAGCCCCTTGGGAAAGTATGCCGCAGAGCGTAGACGATAATATGGCAAAAGAATTGCAAAAGAGTTATATGGGCCGCCTTGTAGGGCTTGGCCGTTTTATATTTCTTGAAAATGACAAAATATATATAACGGAAGGAATAAGGCATTATGGCCTTAATGAACTTACCACTGATCCAAGCACGACATTTATGCAGACAGAAAAAAACAATTCAAAGGAAATGCAGGCCTTGAAGGCAGACACAAATAAACGTCCATGGAGAAATCTTCCAGCTCTTCTGTCCTTCACAGGCAATGCTACAAATGAAGGCTTTGTATGCTGCCAGCTTTGGAAAACGCTGACGAAAACAAGGCTTGACATTCTTGGTCATGATTATTTTTATGTTTGGTCAGGTGGTTTAAGTATTAAAAAAAATACGAGTGGAACACAAACAGTAAATGATTTTATTGAATCAAAAATAAAAATAAGCAAAGATGTTTTCAACAATAGCTTTTATGAAAACATGACAAAAGCATTTGAATATATGGACAGCATTGCAAAAAAATGCGAAAATGCGATAATTCATTATTTTAAACAACTTCATAAACAACTTCAGAAAGAAGAAGACAAACTAAAATACCTATCTGATTATTGGCAGATGTGCGAAAAGGATTTTCCAGATGTCATAGATGCCTGCGAGGACAGTACAGGTGAAAAAATAAATCTGTTCAAGAAGAAATTTTCCCTTCATGCCTTGGAAGTATACAATGAAAGATGTCCTAAAAGCACTCCCAGACAATTGGAGGCCTGGGCAGCAGGAAAGAATATGTTGTATATAGACAATAAAGAACAGCAGGACAGCAAAAAAGGAGCAAAAAATGGCAGAAAAACAAGAAAATAAGCCTGACAGGTATGCCGAATTAATAAACCGTTTCATAAAACGCATTAAAACAGACGGGGCATTCCGTGCGGCATTCAAAAGTGCCGACAATGCCGATATGGAACACCGATGCTGGGAATATCTTGCCTTTTATGTAGATGACATTGAAAACAGAAAGAAAAGGCGGCCGTATACTACGGTACTGGCAGCAATTGCCAGGAACAAGGATATTTCTGTTGATGGCAAACAAGGGCTTGGAGAGGCCTTGCTTGCGGCAAGTGGCTATGATAGGGAAAACTCTTCCGCCCGCATGAGGCTAAGGCGTATTCTTGCCTGTGCGGATATGGATGAGCTTTGCTCTGTGCTGCGTCCCATGCTGAATTACATATACGGCAAAGGGGCAGACATATCATATAGTAGGCTGCTGAAAGATATTATCTGGTTTGAAAAAGACACGGAAAATACCAAAGCCAGATGGGCAAGACAGTTTTTCTCTGTCAAAAAAGATAATCAGGAGGATAATCAGGATATATGATTCTTTCGCTTTTGACCATAAATCGCATTCAGCTTGCAAAAATCATAAAGGCCAATGGCGGCAGGTTTGACATATATACGGCTCATAAGCTTGTTTATACCCTTTTCCCAGAAGAGGAAGCAGGAAGGGATTTCCTTTTCAGATATAAGGAAACAGACTATGGCAAAAGAATTGTAATTCTTTCGCAGCGCGAGCCGGATATTTCCCTTCTGCCAAAGGAGAATTGCAGTATTAAGTTCAAACATATACCGGATTCCTACTTTGATGCGGAATATTACAGGTTTGAAGTTCAGATCAACCCAGTGAAAAGGGATAAGAAGACAGGAAAAATACTCCCTGTAAAGGGAAGAAATGAGCTTGTGGCGTGGTTCTGTACCAAAGCGGTCAAATACGGCTTTGAGGTAATGCCGGACACTCTGTCTGTAGAAAGCACAGATACCATTATCTTCAAAAAAGGAGACAAAAAAATAACTTTGGGCAAGGCCGTTTTTTCAGGCGTTCTTAAAGTTAAGGACAAGGAAATATTTATGCAGTCATTCAAAAAAGGACTTGGCAAAGGCAAGTCTTTTGGTTTTGGACTTTTGGAAATAGTTCAGAATAAAGGAGAATAATTATGGGTGAGAACAAATATTCAAAAAAAATAGTGGAATTTCATATATTGCAGTCATTCCCTGTAAGCTGCCTTAACAGGGACGATGTTGGATCGCCAAAAACCGCATTGATCGGTGGAATTCCGAGGGCAAGGGTGTCAAGTCAATGCTGGAAACGTGCCATAAGGCTTGCAATGAGGGATTTCAGCGGAGTATCTCTTGCCATGCGTACCAAATATGTTTATGACAAAATATATGAGGCCTGCATTGCTAAAGGAGCGACAGAGAAACAGGCAAAAAAATGTGCTTATTTCAAAGTGAAGAAAGACAAAAAAGAAAAAACAGAGGCAGAAAATACTGAAACAGAGCATGATTCAGAAAAAAAATCAGAAACATTGCTTTTCATAACTGCCCAGGAAATAGACGAAATTGCCGAGGCGTATAAAGACGGAGATTGGAAACCTGCTAAAGATCCTCTTTCCATATTAAAAAAAGAAAGGAAAAATGCCGCTTCTCTTGACGGTATGGACATTGCCCTTTTTGGTAGAATGATGGCAGATGCTCCAAATCTTAATGTGGAAGCGGCAGCATCTTTCAGCCATGCCATATCCACGCATAAGGCAGCAAACGAAATAGATTTCTTCACCGCAGTTGATGACTTGCAGAAAGAGGGGGAAACAGGCTCTGCCCACATGGGCAGCCTGGAGTACAATTCCGCAACATATTACAGGTACATACAGCTTGACTTGGGCCAGCTTTACGAAAACCTGGGCAGGCCCGATGATACACTTATGGCTAATGCTGTTGAGGCTTTTACAAAGGCATTGTTCATTGCTGTTCCAATTGCAAGACAGAAAACACAGTCAGGCTATGCCTCTTGGGACTATGCCAGGATTCTCATAAGGGAAGGCCAGGGAGTGCAGCTTTCTTTTGAAACTCCTGTAAGGCGAAATTCGGACGGTGGATATTTGCAGCCCAGCATAGAGGCAGTCCAAAGCCAGCTTGAAACAAGGGAAAAGCAATACGGAAGCCTTTTCGGCAAAATTGCAGAGTTTGAATTCGGCACTGAAAACGGCCTTGGCATTGCCGACCTTATAGATGCAATAAAAGACAAAATGCTGGAATTGCCTAATTAAAAATATGTCTTCAAGGTTTATACTTATGTGGCTTGAAGCCCCATTGCAGTCATGGGGTTTTGATTCCAGGTTTGACAGAAGGGACACTCTTGATTTCCCGACAAAATCAGGCGTGCTTGGTATTCTTCTGTGTGCAATGGGAGCATCAGGCAGGCAGGAGTCTCTTCTCGCCAGGTTTGCAAATCTGCGGCAGACGGCAATTTCTTTCAAAAATAAAGAAGAAAGCGACACTTCCCAATTGCTTTGTGACTTCCAGATGATAGGCGCAGGTTATGATGATAATAAGGATTCATGGGAATATTTAATGATTCCTAAAAAAATAGATGGAAATAAGCCCAGTAACACCACAGGTTCCCATTTGACATACAGATATTATCTACAGAACGCTGTGTTTGCTGCCATTATTGAAGTTCCAGAGGATATTGCTGAAAAATGTGCGTATTCCATTAAAAATCCTGTATATCCTATCTATTTAGGAAGAAAATGCTGTGTTCCGTCGGATATTGTTTCCCAAGGATTATTTGAAACATCGGAAGAAGCGGAAAATGCGGCATTAAAAAAGGCGGCGGAACATTCCCCAGCCCTTGCCCCGGAATTTATTGTCATAGACGGCAGTGATGACAGGGGAGATTTCATTGAGCTTAATGATGTTCCTGTATGTTTTGGCGAGCATAAAAAATACAAGCAACGCATAGTGACAAAGATTGCCTGGGAGAAATATGCCGGACGGCAGCAATAACCGTCTTTTCATAAAGATAACCCATGACACATTGCCGCAGCTGAAGGACAGGCATCCATTCATATACTTGGAGCATGGACGTATTGCCATAGACGATAGCAGTATAAAATGGATAGACAGCGAAGGCAATGTGATAAGGCTGCCGATTGCTACAATAGCGGCATTGCTGCTTGGACCAGGCACAAGCATTACCCATGAAGCGGTAAAAGTGCTTGCAGCCGCCAATTGTGCTGCCTGCTGGGTGGGAGAGGATTCCTTTCTGTTTTATGCGGTAGGACATTCACCTACTGCGAACACTAGAAATTTCCGCAGGCAGATGAAGGCTGCTGCAGACCCGAAAAAATCGCTGGAGGCGGCAAGGCGCATGTATGCAAGGCGTTTCCCTGCTGCGGAGCTTGCCGGAAAAAGCCTTAAAGAAATGATGGGCATGGAAGGCTGGCGCGTAAAAAGGCTTTATGAGGAAAAGGCCAATCATTATGGCGTAGGCTGGAAAGGACGTGATTATGTCCCCGGCAAAATGGAGCTTAGCGACATAACAAATCAGATACTTACGGCTGGCAATGCGGCACTTTACGCAGTGATAACCTCGTATGTGTACTCTTTGGGATTTTCTCCGCATATAGGCTTTATACATTCTGGCAGTCCTTTGCCTTTTGTTTATGACATTGCCGATCTTTACAAGGAAGAGCTTTGCATAGATCTTGCGTTTAAACTTACTTATGAACTCGCAGGAGAATACAACAGGTATCGTGTACTTACTGAATTTAGCCAGCGTATAGTTGAAATGCACCTGCTTGAAAGAATTGCTCCTGACATAGAGGAGGTAATAGGAAAATAAATGGTAGTTGTCATTGCCAATTACATACCGCCCGCAGTAAGGGGTAGGATGAAATTATGGTTTGTGGAGCCTCGCCCGAATGTGTTTGTGTCAGGCATAAAGGATTCCGTGGCAGATGATGTCGTTAATTACCTTATGAAATCCTGTCCGGAATCTTCCGGGCTTATGATATTTCAGAAAATAAACATTGCTCCGGGCTTTAGGATAAGTGTCCTGGGCAAAACTGGACGCAATATAAAATCCCTGTCAGGGTATCAGACCATTGTTGAAAAAGAACAATAATTGGTAAAATACCCTATAAGTGGCAAAAACGCAATATGTGATAGGTATAAGTACAATCCTACACAAAATATTGATGTCTTCCCCACGTCTGTGGGGGTGTTTCTAAACTATGTCGCCGTCCTGATATTCATAGTCAAGTCTTCCCCACGTCTGTGGGGGTGTTTCTCCGCCCTCTGTATGAAATAATGCCTTGTGTCGGTCTTCCCCACGTCTGTGGGGGTGTTTCTAACGAAGTCAGATGGAGAAATATTTAATAAAGGTCTTCCCCACGTCTGTGGGGGTGTTTCTGGGTAAGAGGAGTCCCTGCTTAGAATCTTCTCATCTTCAGCCTGCATTTGGATAGCAGTTCCTGCACGGTGGCTGTGCATGATTTCCTTGCAGCCATTGCGGTTATTAGTCCGCAGGCGCGGGCATCGTCCAGGGCATGATGGGCATTGTATATTATGCCGAAATGCCTGCAGAGTTCTGGCAGGGAATGGCTTTTCAGTTCCGGCCATGCTTTTTCCGCAATGTGCAGTGTGTCAAAATATTCCAGCTGCGGATAAGGCATTTTGTAATAATCACAGCAGGCACGTATAACTTTCATGTCAAATTTGTTGCCATTATGTGCGGCAAGAGGAAGCCCCGGTGTTTTCATTATAAATGGCATTACAATATTGTTCCATATTTCCGGGAAATGCGGCTCGTTCTTTACGTCTTCATAACATATATGATGCACTGTCTCGGTCCACGGTCTGTAAAAAAATTTTGACGGAGGCTTTATCAGTGCATGGCAGTTGTCTGTCTCCCTGCCGTCCATGAAACGCACAAGACCGACGGAACAGGCACTGTAAAAATCCCGGTTTGCCGTTTCAAAATCTATCGTGATATAATTCATAAATTGTGCTCCATGTTCCATTTCATGTTTGTTATGCTGTATTTCCACAGGTTTACCAGGCGTTCCGGCTTTCGCGGAATGGCGCAGTCTCCTCTGGCAAGCACCCATTCCAGAACCTTGAGATACTGGGCTGACGTGAATTTTATCGTCGTGCAGTCCTTTTCATCATTTTCTATAAGAACCTGGTCGTCTGCCCATACGCATTCACGCACAAGATAGCGGGCATCGTGGTAAAGGTCAATCTCGTATTCCCCACAGTAATCACTTATGAACATTCCGAAGCGTCCTCCACGGCAGCGGCTGGCGAAATCGTAATTTTCCGGCAGTTTGAATGTTTTCCCAGTGTCTTTTATGTTTTCCATGCGGTTCAGCACAAAAAGCCTTTCCCCGCCTTTTCCGCCGGAAGCAAGTTCGTCATAGGCGAAAAGCATGGGCGTTCCGTCGTTAAGCATGAACTGATAAGGCCATATCCGGCGGTGTGTTTTCTCTTTTTTGTACCGGCCTGTGTAATCAAACTCAATTATCCTGTTGAATTTCAATGCGTCCATTACCGCATCCCAGTTTTCCTGCGGAATACTGGCTGTGTATGGCTTCGGCAGCGTTCCTATCCGGCTGGCAAAGGATTTATCACTGCCGCCTGTGCTGGCAATATAATCTATAACTTCATTTATTCTGTCTATAACCGGCGTTCCGGCAAGGCCGGAAAGCAGTCTTTTGCAAAGCGAAAGATAGAATGCCTGTTCCGCATTTATTTTGTTTACTGGCAGTTCAAAAGGCTCTGTGTAATGATACCCTTTTCTGTGTCTGTCATATTTAAGCGGTGCATTGTATTCATATTTCAATGCTTTTATGTCCCTGTTTATTGCGGAAAGGCTTGTGTCTCTTCTTGTGCATGTATTATATTCGTCCACAAGTTTTTTATTGTCAGGGTATGAGCCGGATTTTATCAGATTGTGTATAAAGATAAGTCTGACTGTCATTTTGTGGCTGTAATTCCTGATATCCATAATAAAATTCCTTCGCTTCTGTGTTATAAGTAGATTCCTTAATTAGAAATTCTATAAAAATAACAGTGTCATATCGTGGCATTTTCGGTTAAAACAAATCCGGGTTATGTAAGCTAAGATGTTCAGCTGATTACGACGGGGAGTGAACAGCTATGAGTACATAAAAAAGGACGGCTGTTTAAGGCCGTCCTCTTTCCGTATTGGTTAATCAGTGATTAATCAATGGTGCGGTTCAGCGGTTCTGTGTCCAGATTGCGTATCTTTCACCGCTTGTGGCAAGGGTCCAGTTGCCTTCCGGCTGCCAGCCCCAGCTCTTGCCCAGTTTTACTACGACTCGCTGTCTGTCGCCGTCTATGACTGCGGCATAAAGTCCTTCGCCGGCCGCTAGAATTCCTATGCGGCTTGTGGAAGATATACCGGCATTTCTGCGTATCTGTACCATTTTTGCAATCTGATTTTTATATGAACTTCCCCAGTCAAAATAGTGCGGCCAGAAAACACACGGTGTGCCGGGATGCGTGAGCAGATAAGCATAACTCATCATCATCTGTATTTTGTATTCTTCGCTTGCGGTTGCTATGAAATTCGGGTCTCTGGGGGAAGTGTCATGGTTTTCTATGAAGGTTACAGATTTGGCCGGCCACCATCCTATAAGACCAGCCGGGCGGCCGTTGTCATTAAGGCCGGCAAAACTGTCATTCTGCACTGCCCACTTAAGAGCAAAGCGTGTAGGAAAGTCAAAAGCAGAGGACGCATCTCTCTTTCCCGCCTTGCCATCTGTGCCGTCCATCCAGTTTACAAGTTTTTGCTTATTTCCGTCATAAAACTCACCTATTGAGAACATGGGCTGTGTGGCATAATTGTAATGACCTACCCAGTAAGGAGAGAATCCTTTTACCATGTCATATCTCCAGCCGTCAAAACCTATGTCATTGCGGAGCCAGCGCAGGAATATTTTTACCTCGTCCTGTACTATTTTGTTGCTGTGGTCTATGTCCCGGCAACCTGAATCATTGTCGCCCTCATCGTATCTTGGGCTTTTTCCCATATTCGGCTTGCTGGGATCGCCGGGCCACTCATCTGTTTGGAAAACAACGCTTGAAGGCCAGTCCGGATTTGTGAAATCCGCCCAGTCCCTGGTGCCGTTGCGGTGATTGAGTACTGCGTCACCGAGAACATACAATCCGGCACTGTGTAGCGCATCAACCGCTTTTTTCAGATATGTCTTGTTGCCCCACTGGGAGGTAAGATTGTAATACTGGTTTGGATAATAGCTTCCGTTTGATACAGGGGGCAGCCAGATGAGATTGAATCCTGCGTGGCCTATTTCGGCGGCTTTCTGGCTTACAACTCCCCACCAGCCGTTGGGATAATGCTGCCAGTAGCTGTCCGCGAACCAGTGGAAGCCCTGCATCATTATGAATTTTGAGCCGTCAACATCCATTCTCTGGGTGTTTCTGGGCTTATATACGCCGTCGGCAAAACGCTGTCTGGCGCTAAGCCATTCCTTGCGTGCAAATTCGCTTTCGGCATTGCGTGCCGCCACAGATGCTTCCCTGCCGGCCCGGGTTCCCGTGTATTCAGCTTCTGAAACAGAGGGAATGGAAATTTCCTTTTCCCCTGCGTATTTTTTCAGTATCATTCCTGTAGCTGACGAGGCGAACGCATTGGCCGCAAAGACAGCTGTCAGGATTAAAGAGGTTACAGCTCCTGTTCTGATTCCAGGCATTTTTTTTCTCCTTAAACAGAATAAAACAACTTTACAAAAAAAGTTCAGATTAACTTCGGTGTCCGGAACACCCCCGTAAACAGGCAGGCATACGTGAAAATCCAATAAGGTTCCGGAC
>JAILAB010000022.1 GCA_024681855.1 Elusimicrobiales bacterium | reverse complement strand
TCGCCATCCATCGTGGTAGTCTCAGACCCGGATTTTGCCGTGGCTGTTGCCTTGTTATTGCTTATCTCGCCGATATTGTTTATCATTACACCTATCTGCGAGGTTGTGCTGAATTTCTGGTCAAAGCCGTCTATGTAAATTGCACCGCCGCGGGCAAGGGCATAGTTCTTGGCATAGATTGCCTCCGCCTCGGCGATATTTTCGCTTATCTGCCTGTAATTCTTTATTTCAACAAGGCGGTTTCCGGTTTCGCCCTCTGCCTGATAATTGCCCAGATAAATGCCGCCGCCCATTGCCCTGGCCTGATCATATTCCCTGGCATCGGAGTTAATTACAGCTGATGCGATATTTCCTCTTATTGTATGAACCTGCTCGTTGTTAGCGGAAACACCCTGAATGTCAATGGACTTGTCATAACCCCTGTAAAGGTTTACCCAAAGGCCGCCGCCTTCCGCAGTAGCACGATAGTCTGAAGTAATCTTTATGGCATTGTCGTATATATTTACGCCTTCAAGATACATTGCCGTGCCTTCCTGCGGAGTGCCGGAAAGCCTTGCGAAAAGGCCGCCGCCCCTGCCGGTTGCATCATCCGATATGGCACTCATTGTTATCGTATTGTTGGCAATGTCTGCCGCACTTATGCTTATGCCGGAAAGCTGTGTTCCCAGATGGTCACTATCATAGGGATTGGAGAATGCTATGCCGCCGCCTTCCGCATCAAGATCGCCTTTAGCCCAGCCCCAGCCGCTGGTATCACCGGGCTTTGTGGAAATCATATTTATGGCATTATCCCTGACATTTATGTTCTCAAATATGGACTGAACCTCGTGCATTACGGAAATTCCGCCTCCGCGGGCGTAAATGTTATCATAACGTTTTACGCCGGAAAAATTATTAAATGTTATGGTGTTTCCGACTATGCCAAGCCTGTTCTGTTCCGACTGAACATAAAACACCGGGGTAAGATACTCATTGTTTGCATAATCGTAGCTTTTGTAATCCCCTTTATAAATGCCGCCGCCGTCAAGCTCAACGTGATACGGAATGCCGCTGCCAAAAGCACCCTGATTTGTATCCTTCATTGTAAATGAGATTGAATTGCCAGCTACCCTGCTCATACCGTCCGAGGAGGTTATATATGCGATTCCGGGCATTGCATCTGAAGAGCCTGTTTCCGCGAATATGCCGCCGCCCTGCAAAAAGGCATTCTTCATATATCTTCCTGCCTCGTTGGACATTTCGGCAGTCAGACTGTTGCCAATAACATTTGTATCATTTATGTTCACTCTGCGAATGCCATCCGTAAAGATACCGCCGCCCTGTGATTCAAAGTTCAGGTATCCTATATTGTGTCCTATAGCATTTATATTTGAATAAATCTCATTGTCATTTACATTGCTTTCCTTTATCGTCAGAGTGGAATTATAGCCCTGTCCCCAGTTGTAAATGCCGCCGCCGCTTGCCATGAGGCCGCAGTCGCCGTAAATATAGCTGGGCACAGCATTGTGGGCATTGAATATTATCTTATTGCTGTTGATATTTGAATGTGAGATAAAGTGATCCTGGTCATAACTGTGTATAAGATGCAGGCCGCCGCCTTTAAGATGGGCTGTCTCTGCCTGAATATCAGAGGGATTCGCCCCACGGTCCGCGCCAATCTGCAATATATTATTGGTAATGGATGTGTTGAGTATATCCGTCTCACTGCCTACGGAGTACATTCCGCCGCCATGCATATATACATAATTCGCACGTCCTGAAGCATTCTTCATGACAAAGCCGTTGTCAGTTATTGTGGCCCCATCAAGCAGAAGGGCATAACTGCCGCCATTCCGCCTGCCGGCAAAATAAACACCTGCTCCGTCCATGGTATAGGAGCCGCCTACGGTTGCCGTAGTCTGAACTATGGTCCCGTCAGATTCTGTCTCATCAAATACGCCGGTAGTGCTCATATTGCCGGTAATGTAGCCGTAATTGCCGCTTATTTCCAGCTGCCTGGGTGTGCCAGCGAACACATTGGTCATAGTTCCTGCTGAATAAACGCCTATGCCTGACATTTCTATTGAACCGCCGGAATTATTGGCTATGGCATTATTGCCGGAAACAGCCGTATCAACAAGACTAAGTTCGCCCTGATGATCGTCTCCGCCTATGCCTACACCGCTTACTGATCCGCGTACCGAGGCATTGCCGTCATGATCATAATAGTAAAGCCCGGTACCCCAGTTTACCTGCCGTATTGCTCCTGCGGCATTCTGGAACAGTACACTGTTATCCTTAACGTCAATGTCATACAGTACAGCCGTGCCTATGTTGTACAGGCCCACGCCGGATACGACATTGTAAACGCCAGTTGTATTAACCGGGTTAAGGAAACTAACCGAATTGTCCTGTATTGTGCCATGCCCGTTTTTATAAAGCACAAGATTGCCGGAATTATAAATATTCAGTCCATGAACCACCTGGTCGTTTTTCGCCGTTCCCTTATACTCATTATTGTTGAAATAAGTGTCTTTAACAACAGTTTCAACACCATTGTTCAGGCCAACGGAATTTATATAAACATCCTGGCTGAAAGACTGTGTTGTCTGCACGGTATTGCCTGTTACTTCAAGATTTTCCAGTCTGAGCGTGCCCGGATATGTGTAATATTGGTCAAACGCGTAAATGCCGAAGTCAAAACCTCCAGCCGCGCTGGCAGTGAATGTATTGTTCTTTATCTTCGTGTCGCTTATCTTTATTTCCGTATCGTACTGGCCAGACGGCTGCTGAACATAACCGTACCCCATGCCAAGCGTGATAAGGCCGCTGGCCTGGCTGGCGGAAATATTGTTGCCTATTATGTTTGAATCCTTTATTTCTATCTTGTGCGGCCCATACTGGTCAAGATAGTCCAGATCATCTCCGTATTCATTGAAATAGGAATCCGCATGCAGCCAAGGCACAGACTGATTTACATATAGTCCAAGGTTTGTGTTCTGCGGCGTGAAAGCAAAATTCTCGCCTGTAATGTCCACCTGGTAGCTCACGTTCCTGTCAACAGTCACATTGTACATATTCGTACCCATGAAAGAGCCGCTCCTTTCCATGGCGAAGTATGGCAGCTGCCTGTTGAAATCGTCGTATACCCGGAAACGCAGATTATCGTACACATCCGTAGTCCAGGCAACTATCTGGCTGGTCTGCCCTGTTGCCCTTAGGCTCGGCGACAGTGCCGCATTGCCGGATTCGTAAATATTCCGGGTTGAATTGACATAAGTCCAGGGAGTCCATTCCACGAAATTGCCGTCATTATCAAATACTGCCTTGCGGAATTCATAAACCCCGCCAGATATTCTCCACTGTTACGTAAGCTTGCGGTCATTGTCAGGGCCAGTGTAGAAATCCACCTGATGTCCGTTCTGCATGGCGCCTGCAAGCACACCGTGCGATCTTTACTGACCGCCGAAATAAACCTTGCCTGTTCCGTCGGGCAGCCCCTGCACGGTCCAGATTCCAGCAGTGCTCGTCACGTCTAACTTTCTTACAGCGTAGGCAGCCGCAGGCATAAAGCACTGATAGGAAAGAAGCAGACAGGATAAAAGCAGTGACAGTATTTTTTTTGTCACGGAGGTTCTTTCATTTGCATTTTTGGGCATAAACATTCCTTTAATAAGACAGTCCTGTTAATCTAATAAAACTCTCTTTTTACAACATTCCGCAGATAAATTTCAAAATAACTGCGCCTGTTATCTGCCTTAAACAAATAAGGAATTTCTCCGCTCATGAGCGGAGTTTCCCCATAAACCTTATGCACAGTTCAGATTTAAAACAAACAGGGCCTTCCCGTTTTACGGAAAATCATGCCTGTTTGTCTTTTATTTCGTTTACTGCGGAATCGGGATCCAAAGCCTGTTTAAGCCTATGATTTTCTATTATCATTCCAGCTTCATCAGCCAACAGCGTAAGCAGCTTAAGCTCATAATCAGTGAAGCGGGAATTGCCAGATGTAAGGTGAAGATTAAGAACGCAATAAGTGCGTCTGGCTGTTTTTACCGGAACAGAGATGAAAGGATCCTGCTGCTCAGGCAAATTCTCAAAACCTACATATTGAGAATTATTCTCCGGATCTGTAACATACATTATTTCGCCAGTTTTGAAAGCCCTGCCGGCTATGCCCTCGCCAGGAGAAATGTGAACTCTTTCCGCAAGCTCCTTGCTTATGTCACGGGCCGCTATAACAATTAATTCATCATAAGCCTCATCATAAAGCATTATGGATCCTCTTCCAGAGTTCAGCAGCATACATGCGCAATCAAGAACTGTTTCAAAAAAATATTTTCTATCTGAAAGGCCTGTCTTGCGCAGTTGTGCCAGCTCAGAAGCCAGCGTTTCAAATTTTGAAAATGAAAGCATTTCCGAGTCATGTTTTTTCTCTGATGCCACGCATTCATCAATGCTGGCAGCCAATGAGGCGTTTTTTCGAAGCAGGCTTGCAATAATAAGAGCAAGAAGAATAATTATTCCGCTAAGAATTGTTTCCATAGACATTAAAATAATAGCATATCTTATTTTAATTTTGCTATTTATGCTATCATTTATTAATGATTTCCACACCTTTAATTATTTCATCAGGAATAATTGCATTCCTGCTTATTATATGCTTCATTCTTTTTCAGAAGTATTATGACCTTAGCGAGAATTACAATGAGCTTGCCATGGAAAGACGCTCCGGCGCAAACCAAAACAAGCGCTCAAAGTTTAATATTCTCGTATCGGGGCTGGCCTCAATACAGAAGGCTGGAGCTGGCAGCGCGGCAGAAACTGCGCTAAGGGAAGATTTTTATCAGACCATAGTAGACTGCGCATGCGATCTCATTGACGCAAAGTGCGGTTCGCTCATGCTTTTTGACTATGAAAAAGAAGAGCTTATGATAACAGCGGCAAAGAACATTACAAATCATGCCCTGCTGAACACAAGGATAAAACCTGGCGAAGGCGTTGCCGGAAGAGCATATCAGAACGGAGAAGCGATCTTCGTTGCAGAGCCTGGAAAAAACGCTCTCTATGCTGATTACAAGGGCATGGAAGACGAACAGACTCCTTTCATAGCACTGCCGCTTAAAGTCAAAGACCGGCCTTTTGGCGTCATTAACCTGCATCTGCCATCTAAAGATGCAACATTTTCGGAATATGAGCTGAAATTCTTGAACATACTAGTAAACGCTGCCTCTTCCATGCTTGAAAACATAAATATGTATGAGAATGTATCCAAGTATTATAGCGACATGGCCGATACGCTAGTGAGAGTGATAAGCGCAAATGACCGGCGCAAAGGCAAAATAGCAAAAAACGCAGGAGAGAAAGCCAAAAGGCTTGCCCAAGAATTAGACTTGGATGAAGAAACACAGAAAAACATAGAATATGCAGCAAAGCTTTGCAATATAGGCAGGCTTGGGGTGGACAGCGAAATACTGCATAAGAAAGGCAAGCTTACTCCAGCAGAATATGAAGAGCTTAAACAGCACACATACATGAGCTATCAGATTCTGGCGCCAATAAAATACTTCGTTCCAGTGGCGCAAATGGTGCTTTACCATCAGGAATGGTACAATGGCACAGGGTATCCGGAAAAGCTGAGCGGTGAACACATTCCGCTAGGGGCAAGAATAATTTCAGTAGTAAATTCCTGGGAAGCCATGGTTTCAGAACAGCCTTATCGGACAGCTTTAAGCTATGAGCAGGCAAAAGAGCAGCTTGAAAAAGGCTCAGGCACGCAGTTTGACCCTGCGATAGTAGGCACATTCCTAAAGCTAGAAAAAGCAGGCTGGCCAGCAAGGTATTAAACACACTATGCCAATCGCAATACGGCATGCGCAAACAGCTATGGAGATGCGATGGAACTTTTTATAATACCGACTCCGATAGGCAATCTGAAAGACATAACATTGAGGGCCTTAGAAACGCTTAGGGCTGCTGACGCGGTTTTTTGCGAGGACACAAGGAGAACCTTACAGCTGCTAAATCATTTTGAAATAAAGAAAAAGCTTTTCAGGTATAATGAGCATGATGAGCGCTCGCTGGCAGCGGCTATAGGCTGGCTTCGCAGCGGCAAGACAGCTGCGCTAATAACAGATGGCGGCTCCCCCTGCATTTCCGATCCCGGATTCCGCCTTGTGGCAGAATGCCGCCGCGCCGGAATACGCATTACGCCGCTGCCTGGCCCATCCGCAGTAATAACAGCAGCCGCTGGTTCGGGAATGCCAGCCGATTCGTTTATATTCCTAGGCTTTCTGCCGCGCTCGCGAAGCAAGATAGCAAAAGCGCTGGCTTCCGCCTTTTCCCTTGGAAAAACCGTAATATTATATGAATCCCCATTCCGCATAAAGAAATTTATGTCATTTGTGGCGGAAAAATTTGGCACTGGCACGCAAGCAGTAATAGCTAGGGAGCTCACAAAGATACATGAAGAATTTATTTGCGGCACGGCAGGCGAAATTGCGGAAAAGCTCAATGCAGCTGAGGATATTAAAGGCGAAATAGTCATTCTGCTTAGGCCCAGCGGCAATAATGCAGATAATTCTGCCGAAAATTTTGCGGAAAGCACAGAAGATTTGGGTAATCCCATTGATTAAAGAGCAGGAATATCAGGAAACATAAGAAAGACAATGCGCTCAGCCAGCACAGGGGAATAATCCGGAAAGCAGGAAAAAGATAAACATCTCCGAAAAAACGCTGCAGGAGATTAGCATGGCAGGCACTGAAAGAAAAACTGGAGCAAGAAGCCTTAAGACATTATGAAAAGGAAACTGGGAAATGCGGCAGCCTTCAAAATAGTGTAGAATAATCTTATGAGCCGCATAATTCAAGGCGGCAGGCAATAAAAAAGCAGAATTTCACAGGAGAGAAAATGTATAACGAACTTCAGATAAATGACCCGGAACTTTATAAGGCGGTACATGACGAAGTATTGCGCCAGCAGCACAACCTGGAGCTTATAGCCTCCGAGAATTACACTTCTAAAGCCGTGTTAGAAGCCCTCGGCTCAGTGCTTACAAACAAATATGCGGAAGGCTATCCCGGAAAGCGCTATTACGGCGGCTGCGAAAATGTAGATGTTGTTGAAAACCTCGCTATAGAGCGCGCAAAAAAACTCTTCGGAGCGGAACATGCCAATGTGCAGCCGCATTCCGGCACTACGGCTAATATTTCCGCTTATCTTTCCCTCATTAAGCCCGGCGACAAAGTGATGGGCCTGAATCTTGACCACGGCGGGCATTTAAGCCATGGCCACCCTCTCAATTTCTCCGGCAAATATTTCCATATCGTTCACATGAACGTAAACAAGGAAACAGAGCTTATTGATTATGATGAAATGGAAAAGCTCATTGCAAAGGAACGCCCAAATCTTGTAATGGCAGGAGCCTCTAATTATTCCCGCCAGTGGGACTGGGCAAGAATCAAGAAAATCTGCGATGTATGGAAGTGTTTCCTGATAACCGACATTGCCCATTATGCCGGGCTTGTGGCTGCCGGCCTTTATCCGTCCCCCGTGCCCTATGCAGATATTGTAACAACAACAACGCATAAAACACTGCGCGGCCCTCGCGGCGGCCTGATTCTTTCTAAGGCCTGCTATAAGGCGGCGGTAAACAGAACCGTGTTCCCAGGCAATCAGGGCGGGCCTCTCATGCATGTGATAGCGGCAAAGGCTGTATGTTTCAAAGAAGGCCTTTCCGAAGACTTCAAGACATATCAGAAACAGGTTCTGTCAAATGCCCGCAAGCTGGCCGCAGAACTGCAAGGCATGGGATACCGCATTGTAAGCGGCGGCACGGACTGCCATCTCATGTGCGTAGACCTGCGCGCCAAGAATGTAACAGGCAAGGAAGCCGAAGTTGCGCTTGACAAAGCCGGAATAACCGTGAACAAGAACACCATTCCTTATGATCCTCAGAAACCGATGATAACCAGCGGCATACGCATAGGAACGCCTGCGGTTACAACGAGAGGATTCAAAGAAGCTGAAATCGTGGAAGTTGCCGGATATATAGATGAGGCAATAAAGCATCGCGATGATGATGCCATGCTAAAGAGCATAAAGGAGAAAGTGGCCGCGCTCTGCGCCAAATTCCCCATGTATCCGGGCTTTGAGAAATAAGCTGCAAGCAGGCCTTTACAGCAGCAAAGCTCTCAGGCTTTAGGCTGCAAAGGGACAAAAAACGCCGGTTTTTAACCGGCGTTTTTTATTTTCAGAATAAATTATGCCTGTTATTTTCATTATAGGCAGTCAATAAACAGGCAAAATGATACTTTTGTATAATTTAACTGTTGCCATGACATAAAGCTTATAAGCCGCAAAGCCATGCCAGCAATGTGAGAAGCAAAACTTAATCACAGATTAAAGAACATTATCATGGCATTGTCTTTTCTGAGAGGCAGCGGAGTTTAAATGGCGTTTAAGCAAAGGCAAGGAGCACATACAGCAATATGAAGAATTTTTTTGACTATCTTAAAGAGCGCGGCTTCGTTTACCAGGCCACCCATGAGGAAGAAATAAAGAAAATCCTCAATAGCGACAGAAAAATAACCTTTTATTTGGGCATAGACCCCACTGCTGACAGCCTGCATATCGGACACTTTTACGCATTGCGCATATTCAGCCTGCTTCAAAGGGAAGGACATCATGGCATAGTGCTTGTGGGCGGAGCTACCGGGCAAATCGGAGACCCCACAGGCAAAAGCGACATGCGCAAAATGATGACTGCTGATGCTACAGCCGGAAATGCAGAAAAAGTAAAAAAAATGGTTTCGCGCTTTATAAAAACTGAAGGCGAAAACGCAGCGATGATAGCCGATAATTCCGAATGGATGAAGGATTTTTCTTATGTGGATTTCATGCGCGACATAGGCATTCATTTTAATGTAGCTCACATGCTTGCATCTGACGCATACAAAAAACGCATGGAAAACGGCGGGCTTACTTTCCTTGAAATGGGCTATATGCTCATGCAGGCTTATGATTTCGTGGTACTGAACCGCAAATACGGCTGCGAACTGCAAATAGGCGGCAGCGACCAGTGGGGCAATATAGTTGCAGGCACGGAACTCAGCCGAAAAATCAATTATCATCAGGAAGGCCGCAGCACCAAGGAATGCCCGGACACATACGGCCTTACAAGTCCGCTGCTTATGACCAAAGAAGGCAAAAAAATGGGCAAAACAGAGGCAGGAACCGTATGGGTTGACCCAGCGAAAACCAGCGCATACACCTTCTATCAGTACTTTTACAATATGCCGGACGAAGAGACTGAAAAGCTGTTAAAAGTTTTTTCTGACATTCCTACGGAAGAAATAAAGGAAATGTGCGCAAAAGACATAATTGCCGCAAAGAAGCGCATGGCATACGAAACAACACTGCTTGTGCATGGCAAGGAAGAGACTGACAAAGCCGTTCAGGCCTCACGCTCGCTCTTTGCCGGAGGCGCAGCTTCTGACGATGTTCCCACGAAAGAATTTCCTGCGGAAAGGGCTAATGGCGGAATAAAGCTTGTTGACCTCGCTGTTGAGGCCGGCCTTTTCCCGTCCAAGAAAGAAGCAAGAAGAATGATACAGCAGGGAGGTTTTTCTGCTGACGGCAAAAAAGTAGCCAGCCCGGATAAGATTCTTCCGCAAGGCCAAACCTCCATTCTTCTGCAAAAAGGCAAAAAAACTTTCCTAAAAGTGATTTTTAAATAAAATTTTTTAATTTTCTTATTCTATAACATACGGCAGAACATGCCAGCTGCGGAAAATGTTTTTTTCTAGAGACAATATGCCTAAAAATCTTTTTAATGCCAAAATAAACCTTTCAGGCAAGCAGAAGGCAGGCATAGCAATTACATTGCTGTATGCTTTAATAACATTCTTATTATGCTCAAGGCATGAGATGTGGGGCGATGAGCTGAATGTATGGATGGCTTTGAAATATCTTTCTTTTCCAGAGCTGCTGAAATTCAGTTCCAGGGCAGGCAATCCCATTTTCTTCTTTCTGCCGCTTTTGCCTTTCGTAAAACTCGGATGTTCTGCCGCAATAATACAGATTTTCTGCTGGGCCTGTTCGGTGCTGGCGGTTTTTATGCTGAATATGTTTGCGCCTTTTTCTGTATTCACAAATATTCTTATAACATTCAGCGCTCCTTTTCTTTACCATTATTCAGTAATGGCCAGATGTTATTCAGTGCTTCCTCCTCTGATGTTCATAATGGCAATTATTTATCCTTATATAAACGGACAAGAAATTCATTTTACAGAAAAAAACATTTTTTCATCACTTTCCGATAAAACGCTGGAAATCATATATGCTTTATGCTTAGCCGCAATCGCAATGACACATATAATTGCTTTTGTCTTCGCAGGAGGAATGGCAGCATTATTTATATATGAACGTTTTTTCAAGAGCAAAAAATATGGCAGCACGGAAATAATATCGGTTTCATTAATGCTGTTCGGAATGGCAGCTGTAACAGCACAGACATTGTACGCTATGAGAACAAATGATGTTTTCGAAAGCAATCCTTTGCTGCTGAAAGACATATTATCCGCATCATTCATATATTTTTCCAGCATGACAGATGCTTTCGCCTCAGATCTCTTCATCATAAGGCGCTCCTCAGGATTTCTCGCAAACATACTTGGCCCGGTCTGCCTGTTCATATTCTTTTTTGGCTTATATATATTATTCAGAAAGAAAAAAGCTTTTGCGCTGATAACTTTAGGAACATTTCTGCTGCATGACTATATTTCAGTAACAAGCTATAGCAAGGTGCTGCCTTACAGAACTTATCTGGCCGTTATAATTCTTACAGCCCTGTTTTGGGCAGCAGAAAAAAGCTCTGCGAAAAACAATATTCCAGAGCAGGAGAAAGGCCAGAAAGCAGGCAACAATAAAAACAAAGGAACAGAAATAATTTTGGCAGGAATGATGCTGCTTTTTATTCCGACAGGGATAGAGATCATCGCAGCGGACTGGAAACAAAATTTTTCTTCCGCTTATGAAACTGCATTGTTCATAAAGAAAAACATTCCAAATAATGACAAAACCGCTATAATAAGCGCTGCTATGCCTGTCGCATACTATCTGCCTGAAAGAGATATTTATTATTCTTACGGAAAACCGCTAAAAACAATGCTTATGGAAAAAGACACTACAATAGACCTTTTGCCTTTCCGAAAAAGCGAAAAAGATGTTTATTGCATTGCCACGGCAATGCAAAAAGAAGCTTTTTCTGATTATGAGCTTATTTATGAATCCCCAGAAGCAATGATTCCTTATGAAAGTTTCTGCATATTCAAAATATTTTAGAATTGCATGCTTCAACAAATTCAAAATATGATATATAACCGGCATTAAATTTTCTTTGTATAATTTATGGATAAGAAAAGTTTTCTGAAAGAAAGCATGTATGTTTAAAAATCTTTTTAATGCCAAAATAAACCTTTCAGGCAAGCAGAAGGCAGGCATAGCAATTACATTGCTGTATGCTTTAATAACATTCTTATTATGCTCAAGGCATGAGATGTGGGGCGATGAGCTGAATGTGTGGATGGCTTTGAAATATTATTCATTTACAGATTTAATAAATTTTAGTTCAAAAGCCGGGAATCCAATCTTTTTTTTCCTTCCTTTGTTTCCTTTTGTTAAATTAGGCTGTTCAGCGATAATAATACAGTTTTTTTGCTGGTTCTGTTCTGTGCTGGCAATCCTTCTTCTTAATTTATTTTCACCTTTCACGCTGCTTACAAAAGCAATCATAACATTTAGCGCGCCAATGCTTTATCATTATTCAGTGATGGCGCGCTGTTATTCCCTATTCCCGCCGCTTATGTTTCTTGCGGCAATTCTGTACCCTTATGCAAATTCGACCATAGAAATCCCAACAAAAAACAATGAGACAAAAACATGGGCAATGATTGTTTACGCATTTGCCATTGCGGCAATAGCATGCACGCATATAATAGGCTTTATATTTGCTGCAGGAATGACAGCTGTTTTCTTATATGAAAATTTCTTCAAACATAAAAATTATTCAAAAAATGAAGCAATAGCTGCCGGAATCATGTGCTCCGGAATAACCATTGTTACGATTCAGACTCTATATGCATTATTAAACAACAGCGTTTTTGAAGCCAGTCATATCTCCGTTAATAGCATTATCAAAGCGGCTGCAATGTACTTTTCAACAATGGCCGATGCTTTCAGTTCAGAGCTTTTTAATAGCCTGCAAGCGAATGATTTCTTAGTTACCTATTTCACACCGATAATAATATTTCTCTTCATTACGGCAATAATTCTCATATACAGGCGCAATAAAATGTTTGCGCTTATAACAATAGGAAGCGCTTTATTTTACATTTATATTTCTGTAACACGATATGACAATATGTTTCCTTACAGAACTTATTTTTCAATTCTGTGCATAGCCGTTTTTTTATGGATACTGCTCAGCAATAAAGAAAAGCAAAAAAACAAACGGGCAAAAGAAAACATTGTTTCGGAAACCGTTTTAGCAATTATATTTGCTTTAACATTGCCTACGGGAATAATGGCTTCCGCATCTGACTGGAAAGCAAATTTCTCTTCAGCGCATGAAACAGCAATGTTTATTGAAAACAATATCCCTAATGACGGAAAAAACTTAATACTGGGCACTGCCGTGCCTGTCGCATATTATCTTAAAAGACACAAGCTTTATTACAAATACGGCATTGAAACTAAAACTATTTTGCCAGGAAGAGGCACAAATATTGATCTTGAGCAATTCACAGATAAATACAATAATATCTATGTGGTAATCTCATCAACACAGAAAGAAATGTTCAGGGAACATTTTCTAGTATATGAGTCGCCTTCTGCGCTTACTGCTCAGGAAGCATTCTGCGTAATAAAGATTAATTTTTAAATTATGCAAAAAAGGCTATGCCGCAAAGCAATCATGTTATGCAAAAATTCAAAAAACAAGTGAGTTTACTAATTCTTCGGCTTCAGCAAGCTTTGTAAGAGTCATGAATCTCATCCTGGCGCTGGCAGCTCCAGGCAGGCCTTTCAGCCAGTATCCGGCCAGCTTGCGCGCTGCGGAAAGGCCTTTTTCCTCACCGTAAAGCTCGGCATTGAGCCGCAAAAAGCGCAGGAACATAGCTAGACGGTCTTTTTCTGAAACGGAAATTTTTCCGCCAGAAAAAGCTGATTCTATCTCCCGGAAAATCATGGGATTATAAACGGATGCGCGGCCTATGGCGGCGCCTTTGCAGCCTGCTTCCAAAAAAGCTTTCACGCCAGCGGCTTCAATTATTCCGCCATTACCGTAAACCGGAATTTTAACAGCTGCGGCAGAGGCAGCGACAGCGTCCATATCAACCGGTCCGGAATGCATTGCGGAGGCATACCTGCCATGCAGTGTTATTGCCGCCGCGCCTGAAGACTCGGCAATTTTTGCCAGTTCCGGCCCGCATATTTCCCCTGGCCTAAGCCCTACCCTGAATTTCACGGTTACAGGTATTTTAACAGCCTTTGCCGCAGCTTCTATTATTCTTCCGAAAAGCACAGGATTGCCCATAAGGGCCGAACCGGCGCCGTTTCTGGTAACTTTTTTTACAGGACAGCCGGCGTTTATATCAATAATGGCTGCGCCGTAATCTGCCGCCGCCCTAGCAGCCAGCGCCATGCTGGCCGGGTCTGCCCCAAAAACCTGCACGGCGGCCATTTCTCCCGGATACAGTTCCAGCATTTTAAACGACTTTTTGTTTCCGTATTTTATGCTCTCTGCGGAAACCATTTCCGTTACGACAAGGCCCGCCCCGCCTTCCGCGGCAAGGCGCCTGAATGCGGAATTGGTTATTCCGGCCATAGGGGCCAGGGCAAGATTATTCTTTACAGTGACATTACCTATTTTTACAGGGCGTATAGATGAAGGAACATTATCAAAAGACATTATTCTTTTGTAATACTTATTATTAAATTATGTTTTATTCCATTATTCTGCGGCATTGGCAAATACGACGGCAGCTATGCCTTTAGCCATGGCGGCATTGCAGGACTGTCCCTTATCCGCATTATCACATACGCAGGAAAGGCTATAAGTCCGGCCTTTGCCCTTGTTATGCCAGATACCGGAAAAAATGTATTTATTGCCTTCTTTTGTAAATCTTTCCTCTCCGGAAAAACCAAAAACGGCACCTTTTTTTTCAATATCCCAGTCGTAATACATTCCGGAAATGTCTTCCATTTTTTTTGATGGCATTGTCCTTGCCGTACATTCCGCCCCCGGCATGGAAAAATTCATTTCAACCATATTTGACATTTTCATCATACGGAAATTTCCCTTATCCGCATTTTCAGGCAAAACAAATGCAAATCCCGCTGCTTCAGAAGCCTTCTTTTCATCAATGGCTGTCCAAGGATTTGGCATTCCGGCAATAAAACCGCTGTTTTTCTCCTTAAAATCATTAATTGCCCCGCAACCTGCGAGCATAACGGAAAAAAGAAAAATACACGCTGTGCATGAAATTATTTTTTTCATAAAGTATTTTCTTAAACTGCTAATTGTTTACAATTTCCAATTGGGGAAACTGAAAAAACGGCTTTTCCAGTTTTTTCTAAGGCGTTATCGTAAAATTGCCGTCATGAGCATAACTGAAATCGCGCGGCTGGCGGTTTAATACAAAACGCTGTTCGGCAGGGCTTGCGCCAACAAGCTTAAGAACCTGAAGCTGAAACCTTGCGCAACGCTCCTCCACGGCAAAAGCTGTCTCATGCGTGGTAACATCGCTCATAAGCAAATCCACATTCAGACCTTTCTTCTTAGAATCTTTTCCTGGGGATGGCGGAGGGCCCTTCTTCTTTTTCTTCTTGCTCTGCTGCTTTAAATCATACCATGAGTGATAGGCCTGATGGGCAAGTATGCCTGCCAGCCATGTCTTGGTATATAAAGCATTCTTATCTGAAATTTCAGCCACCCGCTGGCCGTTTTCCTTATAAAACCCAGTGTTATTGCCATTGCGTATTTCGCTAATGTTATCGCGGACAAATTCATAAGTGCCTTTGTCCGCATACCAAAGAACCTCAACGGCATCTTGAACCGCTTTTTTAAATTTACGTTTTCCCTTTATGTTCAATGCAGCAGGCATAAGCTCTGTTCCGGGAGGAATAACAGCTTTTTCCCGCTTACCGGAATTTTCAGGCTCCGGCTGAAACATATCTTCTGTTTTCTCTCCCCTGGCAGCATTTATATCCCTAATGAGCTTATCTTCCCTGCCCATATAATAGCTTGCATACCATGTAAGGCCAAATAGAACAATAAGAATCAGAAGAGTTTTTATAAGTGAGAAACCGTTTCTATTTTTTAGCATTTCTTACAGCTTTTCCGGGAAAAAACATCTGCCCCGGAGCAGTTTCAATCATTTTTGCGATTTCAGATAAGCCTTATAAAAGGCTTCCAGAGCGGCATCGGGATCCTGAAATTCCAGCATGTGCTTACGGCAGCCGCTGCGGCTGCAAACCTGCACATTTCCGCCATCTTTCAGTTCAAGAGCTATCATCTGCGAACCGCACATTTCACATTTGCGAGTGCTCTTAAGGTCCGCTTCGCAATGCGGGCAGCGGAAACCCGCCACTTTTCCCTGCGGCGGTATAAGGTTAGACTCAATGGCATAGCTGCCATATTTAGAGCTCAGATAAATAGGGGCATTCTTGCCGGCATAAGTTATTTTAAGCTCAATTGAGGCAACTCTATCAAGCTTATGTTCAGTATTCATCAGGGACTTGCCGCAATGCGGACATTTAACTTTAAGGCTAACCATAAGTCTCTCCTTCTACACAAGAATTTTACTGCCTATTATATATTATAGACAAATTAAAAAGAAAAATAGAAGCCCTGTCAATGCAAAGGCCCCATTTTCAGAGGCCTTCTTATCAGTTTTATAACTAAAACAGACACAAGCCGCTATTCATAGCGCAGAGCTTCTATAGGCGAAAGCCTTGAAGCCTTGCGGGCTGGCAGATAGCCGAAAATTATTCCGACCATAGCCGAGAATCCAAAAGCCATCATCACCGAAGAAGGGGATATGGATATAGCCCATTTTGCCATTTTAGCCAGCAGAACAGAAGACGCAATTCCAAACAGAATGCCTATTATTCCGCCCAATATGGAAACAATTATTGCTTCAATAAGGAACTGCAGCAGAACAGCCCGCTTTGTTGCGCCTATAGCCTTGCGCAAGCCTATTTCCTTTGTGCGCTCGCTCACGCTCACTAGCATGATGTTCATAATGCCAATGCCGCCAACAATCAGGGATATTCCGGCTATTATGCCCAAAAGCGTGCCGAAAGTGCTAACAGTGCTAGTCATCATGGCCTGCATGTCAGCCATATTCATTGTAGTTATAGGGTCATCATTCGCCGGAGGCGTTTTATGCTTCTTCCTATATGCGGCTATTACATCCTTCTCCACCTGGCCCATAAGATTATAATCAGAAACTTCAAGCCATACCGAACCCAGGTAACGGCTTCCGAGCAATATTCTCATAGCAGTGTTAAGCGGGACTATTACAACATCATCCTGATCCCTAGGGCCTTGGGCTCCCTTTTTAGGCAATACGCCTATGACAGTAAAATTCTTGCGGTTAATTTTTACCGTTTTTCCAACAGGATTCTCATTGCCAAAGATATCCGCCACAACGGTCTGACCAAGGAGACATACCTTACTAAGCCTGTTATCCTCATCTTCAGAGAAAAAACGGCCATAATATGGCTGGGAATTGCGCATTCTGGCATACTCATACTGAACGCCGTTCAGGGATGTATTAGTGTTTTTATTGCCATACACAACCTGTACATTGCCAGATACTTCACCGTCAACGCCAGTTACATTATCTATATTCCTGAAAATTTTAAGATCATCCAAATTTATGCGGCTCACAGAGCCGCGGCCCATTGAGACACCGCTTTTGGAACGCCAATTGCTCATAACGCCAAGGAGATTTGTGCCCATTGAAGCCATCTGCTTTTCAATGGATTTTTGTGCGCCGTTTCCTACCGCAAGCATAGCTATCAGCGCGCCCACGCCGATTATTATGCCCAGCATTGTAAGCAGGGAGCGCATCTTATTGCTAATGATTGATGTTACCGAGGAGGAAAGATTCTCTTTAAGCTCCCGCCATGTAAGCCGGAAACTCTGCGGAACGCTTACGCTTTCTTTGCCGCTAATTTCAGCCTTAGGAATGCGGCGCTCATCGCTTAAAATCATTCCGTCCCTTATTGTAATTTTTCTGTCTGCAGCTGCAGCTATTTCATCTGAATGAGTAACCAGCACCACGGTTATGCCCTGCTCGCGGTTCATTTTCCTGAAAATTTCTATGATTTCCTTAGACTGGTTTGAAGGCAGATTGCCCGTAGGCTCATCGGCAAATATTATCTTGGGATTGTTTACCAATGCCCTGGCAATAGATACGCGCTGCTGCTGTCCGCCTGATATCTGATTCGGCTTATGGTCAAGCCTGTCGGACAAATCCACTTGAGCCAGTCTTATTTTAGCAGCGTCAGCATCGCCATCTTCTCCCAAGTAAATCTGCGGCAGCTCCACATTTTCGCGCACATTCATCTTCGCAAGCAGATTAAACTGCTGAAACACAAAGCCTATAATCTTAGCGCGCAGATATGCGGTTTGGGAATCATTCATGTCGGAAATTTCCTTGCCGAACAGCTTGAACGAACCCGAAGTAGGCTTATCCAGCAGGCCCAGAATGTGCATTAGAGTAGATTTTCCGGAGCCTGAAGGCCCTATTATTGCTACAAATTCGCCCTCATCTATGCTTAAATCTATCCCTTTCAGGATTTCAAGCGGCTCTCCGCCCATCTGATAGATTTTCTTAATCTGTTTCAGTTCTATCATCATAAGGATTGCCCTTCCTAAACGGCGTGGCCTTTATTTTCCGCCAGCCTTAGCCTGGCCTCCGCTGCTATTTTTTTTCCTATTACTCCCTGGGCGTTTAGGCATGAAAGGATTTGTGGCATCATCACCGGATGCGGATTGGGACACATAACGCATGCGTTTATACAGAACAGTATCCCCTTCTTTCAAGCCGGAAACTATTTCAACGCCACGATCAGTCGTAGCCCCAGTTTCCACATCCTGATACACAGGGCCAGACTTATCCATTGAAACAACAACAGCTGTCTTGCCAGTAGCCGGATTAATGCTTACCGCAGTAGCGGGCACAAGAAGAAAGCTGCGCGCATCAGTAAGCCTTATTTTTATGTTAGCCGTCATTTGGCTTTTGAAAAAATCCGGGATTTCATTTAAGCGGATCTTAACTTTGTACTGAATGACATTGCTGGAAGATTTTCCTTCATCGGCAATGCGCATTATTTTGCCTTCAACGGTTGTTTCAGGATAGGCATCAAGATTAATAAGAGCAGTCTGCCCTACTTTTACCTTCCCGATGTCGCTTTCGTCCACATTCCCTTCCACAATGAGATTATCAGAAAGGGCATATATTACAGATGAGCCTGAAACGGTCTGCCCGTTTACTGCATCTTTCAGAATAATCGTGCCTGCGGAAGGGGCAGATATTTTTATCGGCTTATATGATTTCTGATAGTGAGAATATTCTTTTGCGCTAAGCGAACGCGCTGCATCAAGTATGGCAACGCGGTCAGAAGAGCTCATTTCAGCAAGAACTTGGCCAGACTTAACCTTTGAGCCTTCCTCAACCAGCATTTTTTCTATGCGGCCAGATGAAGGAGGAGTAATGTCAATCCGGTTTTCAGGGGCAACGGCTCCAGTGGATTCCACATATTCCGCCATATCCTCTACTGTTGCGCGGATTTCATGCCATCGGCCATTTTCCCTAGACTGCTTTCTCTTATGGGCAATAGCCAATATTCCTGCCAGAACTAAAACAACTGCAATAACAATCGCTATTATTTTTTTCATTTCTAAAATTCTCCGTTATTTTTCAAGCGTAACGCCAAGCAGGTTTTCAAGAGTTATTTTCTTAGCATTGGCATCACTTAAGTACTCCAGCTGGCTGATCTGGGCATTCACAAGATTCTGCTCCACATTCTCAAAATCAATGAAAGACATCGCTCCGGCAAGATACATTATCCTTGACTCATTATAGCGTTCCTCATTGGCTTCAAGCAGGAGCTGCCCGGCTTCAACGGTTTCACAGGCATTTATAAGATTTGCATGTGCCACCCGCAAATTGCTTTCAAGCTCCATTTTGGCATTGCGGTAATTTTCCTCGGCAATTAAAACGCCAGCCTTTGCCGATTTTATAGAATTGCGCAAATGCGTAATGCCGCCGGAAAAAAGAGGCAGGCTTAGGCTAAGCCCGAAACTCCAGCGCTTTGAATCATTAGGAAATTCGCTGTCTCCGCTCCAATTAAGCGAACCGCTTGCGCCCAAAGAGGGATAAAGGCTGCTTTCAGAACTTTTTACGCTTTCTTTTGCCTTAGCAATAGACATTTTCTGAAGCTTCATGGCCGGAGAATTGTCAAGGGCCTCATGGAGCTGCTCATCGGTAAAGGTCTTGTCAGGAACTTGCAGCTCTGCCTTAACAACAATATCCCGATAACTGTCCTCTCCCATTGCAACAAGAAGATCCCTGCGGGAAGCTTCCAGCGAACGGTCTGATTTATGCTTGCTGGCAAGAGCCTGAGTATATTGAGCCTTAGCATACTTCATGTTGCCCAGGCTTTCGCGGCCGCTATCATATTTCAGCTTCGTCAAATTAGCGTTTTCTTTGCGAATCTGCAACACCTTGTCATTTACATTTGACTGCTCCTGCTCCACCAGAAGATTAAGGAATTTTGAATATAGATTTTTTCTCAGCGCCGCAGATTCACTGTCATAAGAAATTTTTGACTGTTCATAAGTCAGTTTTGCGGAACGGTAAGATGAGTTATTTGCAGCGCTCCATAATGTTTCATTAGCAGACACGCTTGCGCTCCAGCTGCCGCGGCCTCCGCCGCTGAACTGCGGGCCTCCGAGGCTATAACCATGCGATAAACCGATCTTCGGAAGGTAATTATTTAAAGCATCCTTGTATGCGTATTCGCTCTGCTCAACAGCTTTTCGCTTAGCTATGAGAGCCGGATTATTCGCCAATGCGGATTTAACGCAGTCCTCCCAAGTAAGCACATCGGCTGCGCATACAGGCGATGCCATTAATAAAGCAATACCCAATACAAGATATATGCCGATATTAACATTTTTTTTCATAGTCAATATATTTACGTTTAAAATGGCTTTTTTATTGCGTACGCCTTTCTTGCGGAAATTAATGGCAAATTAAAAACACATTGCAAAAAGCGGCAAAAAAACCTTATCTAATATTTTACTAAACATTATCCGGCTTGCACGAAAAATTCTTCTAACAAAAAGAAATCTTTAGTATAATTAACATAAAGCTGTTTAAGCACGGAATAAATTATGAAGAATTTAGAAGGAAAAACCTTGTCTGCAAAAATACTTGCAGAGCTGCCAGGCAGATGCTCAGCGGTAAAAGCCGCGCGCGGTTTTCCGCCTTCGCTGGCAATAGTAAATTTCTATCCTGATTCCCCTTCGGGCGTATATGCCCGTAAAAAAATGGCAGCTTGCGCTAAAGCCGGCATTGAGACAAGGCTTTTCAGCCCAAGCCCCAACTCCTCTTATGCTGAATTCCGCAATCTTGTGAAGCAGCTTGGCAATAACAGCTCTTTTGACGCAATAATGCTTGAAAGGCCTCTTCCAGCCGGTTTTGAGAAACAGGAAACCTGGGATTTTTTGCCTGCGGAAAAAGACGCTGACGGTCTTTCAACCTTCAATATGGGCAGGCTTCTTCTCATCAAGAAATTTGAAGAGATAGAGCAGAACAGTTTTTTTGTGCCATGCACTGCCTTGGCCGTTGTAAAATTGATGAAGTATCATGGCATTAAGGCAGAAGGAGCCAGGATTGCCATAGCAGGGCGTTCCGCCGTTGTAGGCAAGCCTCTTGCGCAAATGCTCACAGCGCTTAATGCCACCGTAACTCTATGCCATACCAAGACTAACCGCATTGAAGACATTTTCAGGCAAAGCAACATAATAATTTCTGCAGCAGGAAAAGCAAAATGGATAAAAAAGGAAATGCTGCCTGAAGGCGCAGTTCTGATTGACGTGGGCACAAATCTTGACGAAAACGGCAAAATATGCGGTGATGCAGAACCGGCATGCGCTGAAAAATGTTCAGCATTCTCTCCCGTGCCGGGCGGCGTTGGCCCCATAACAAAAGCCCTGCTGCTTGAAGCAACAGTAAAAGCCGCCGAAAAACAAATATATTCCTCAGCCAAGGAAAAAAAGGAAAACAAATGAAAAAATCATTGCTGCTACTGTCATTTCTAATCACGATAGCGCTGATGCTGTCTTCCGTGCCGGCCATGGCCCAAGAGGAGGCAGCAGCAGATGACCCGCTGGTAGAGGGGTTGCCGGATGATGTTCCTCAGCCTGCGAAAAAAAAGACTGAAAAAAAGAAGAAGACAGCTAAGAAGAAAGCTAAGAAAAAGAGTTCAAAAAAATCTTCCAAGAAAAAAAAGAAAAAGAAGCAAATTTATGTGGATGAGTATAAATTCCAAACACATGAATTTGAAGTAGAAAAGATTTCCTATAAATTTAACAGGAACGGAGACCCTATAATCTCTCAAAAAGCAGGCGTGAACAAATCAAGGCAATTTGGGAAAGATTATACCCAGTACTGGCAGCCCAGCATAAAAACCAAAGCCAGCAAGACCAGCAATAAAAAATATTCAAAGCCAAATGCTTTTGATGACAACTCTAAAAAGAGCAGTCAAAGCGATGAGCTCACATTGCCGGACGGGCTTGGGCAGCCTAATGGCCTTATTGCGGTTGACCCTATCATAGAGCAGAAGACGCGATAATCTCCGCAAGGCCATGAAAGCAAAACCTGACTGGCCGGAAGAATTTTACAGGAACTCATTTTACAATCCGGCATCCGCTGAAGCAATAAAAGCTGCCCCAGCTGAAGCAGCTTTCCTAATTGAGAAGCTAAAACTGAAAAAAGGAGCTTCCCTGCTGGACTTATGCTGCGGCCCTGGAAGGCATGCCCTGATTTTCGCAAAGCGCGGGCTCAATGTTACAGGCTATGATTTTTCTGCAGAATATCTTGCAGAGGCAAAAGCTAAAGCAGAAAAGAAAAAATTAGCAGTCCGGTTTGAACAAGGAGACATGCGGCATATACCATATAAAAATGCCTTTGACGCTGCGGTAAACCTATTTAACAGTTTCGGATATTTTCTAAATCAGGAAGAAGACTTTGCCGTGCTGCAAGGCCTTTTTTCCGCGCTAAAGCCAGGAGGAATGCTGGCCATAGACATAGTAAACGGAACATATATGCGGAATTATGCCGGGCCTTATTCCAGGACAGATTTAGGCAGCAGCCTGCTAATAGAGGAAAGGGAATTCAGCAAAGAAGGAATGACCTGCGCATGGACATTTATGCACAAGAAAACAGGAAAATCGCGCAGCGCCGTATTCTTCAACAGGCTTTACAGCCGGAAAACACTGGCGGAGCTATTGGAAAAAGCAGGATTCCGCATTTTAAGCTTCTTTGGAGATTTCAGCGGAGCAAGGCTTACAGACAAGAAAGACAGAATTATAGCCATTGCAAGAAAACCGGCAAGGCCTGAAAAGGGAAAAAAATAAAATGGAAGATAATAACCCTAAAGGCAGATATGGGGACATGCTGCTTGCCAGGCCTGATGCATCTGCGCAGTATGCTATTCGCCCGATAGGAATAATAGAATCCTGTTTTCAGGAAAAGTTCGCAACTCCCAGACAGCCCGGCCTAGTCAAAGATTCCTATGCTAAGATAAATATTTTCCCAGAATATCTGCCTCAGCATTCTCTTATCGGCCTTTCAGGCTTTTCGCATATATGGATAATAGCGTGGATGCATCTTAACACAAATAAATCATTCAGGCCGAAAATACACCCGCCCAGGCTTAAAGGGAAAAAAATGGGAATTTTCGCCACAAGATCTCCGCATAGGCCTAACCCGATAGCGATTTCAGCCGCAAAGCTTGAAAAAATAGAAGGCAGCTCTATTTTTGTGTCAGGAATAGATTTCATAAGCGGCACTCCAGTCCTGGACATAAAGCCGTATCTAAGCCTTTGCGACAGCGTGCCTGAAGCAAAACAGGGCTGGGTAGAAGAAAACTCTTTTCCCCTCCTGACCGTGGAATTTTCGCCAGAAGCCCTTGCGCACTTGGAAGAATGCGGCGAGCCGGGACTAAAAGAGCTTATAGAAGAAACGCTGGCCAGCGATCCGCGCAACCGCAGGGATGGCAGCCAGATGGGCGAAGCATTTGAAATGGGATTTTTCATAGCCAGCAGAGACATTCATTTCAGAGTGGAGAAGAACAAAGCCACGGTTCTGAGGATAGAAAGCGGCAAGAAATTTGAAAAAAAATTCAGGCGTGATAAAAGGCAGAAAAAAGAAGAGAACTTGCCAAAGAAAGCATATAAAGAAAACCGCATGCGGGGAAAAAGCATAGAAGAAAATGAGGAAAAAGCGCAGCATTAAACCTGCTGCAAGAAAAAACGGAAAAAAGAAATAATTTGAGAGGTCAAAATGAAAAAAATAGCAATGTTAATAGCATTCCATGGCTTTAGAGATGAAGAATATTTTGAGCCCAAGGCTATTCTTGAGGCCGCAGGACATAAGATTACCACTGCCTCAACGCAGAAAGGAATTGCGGTCGGCAAGCTGGGAACAAAGGCTAATACAGACTGTCTGATTTCCGACATAAAGACAGAAGATTATGATGCTGTAACTCTTGTGGGAGGACCGGGAGCCATGCCAGAACTGGACAATTCGGAAACGCATGATATTTTAATCAAGGCCTCAAAAGAAGGAAAGCTTATCGGCGCTATATGCATTTCCCCTATGATACTGGCTCATGCCGGCCTGCTGAAAGGCAAAAAGGCAACTGTATGGACCGATTCGGAAAAAAGCAATATCCCGGATTTTAAAGCCTGCGGCGCAAAATATACTGAAAAAAACGTTGAAACTGACTGCAATATAATAACTGCCAATGGCCCAGCAGCGGCAAAAGCTTATGCCGAAGCTTTAGTAAAAGCATTAGGAAACTAAGACCATATATGAAAAACACATTATTTATCCCATTATCAGCCCTGCTGCTTGCCGCTTGCGCTTCAACGGCAGCAAAACCCGAGACAGCGGCTTCAAACAGCTCAGACCAAAGCTATAAGGTTCAGAAAGCCATTTCAGCCATAAATGAGAATACAAACAAAATTATTTCGTCCATAGAACAAGACGAAGATGAAAGCAAGCCGCAGAAAAAATACTGCTCGGAAATACGCAGGCTGAAAATAGACAAAATAGATGAAGACTATGTAATAGCCGCAGAATGCAGCCCTCTGCTGCCGGACAAAGTATGCGTGATTCCAAAAGCCCAACATATTTATATGAAGAAAAAGCAGCTTAATAAAATAGGCGTAAAAGTAATTTATGACGGGCTTATTTTTGAACTGCCCGAAAAAAAATGCCTCAAATTCACAGGAACGCATGCATATAAGACCAGGCTTGATAATGTATCGGAACTCTTATTAAGGGAAAAATCAGAAACGGTAATTCCAATTGCGGAAATTGCCTCAAGATACTAAGCTGCCGGCATTCAATATGAACCCAAAATTTTCCATAATAATTCCATGCTATAATGAAAAAGAGAATTTGCCAGCTCTCGCAGCCAGGATTCTTCCATTACAGAAACAATATAATCTGGAATATATTCTTGTGGAAAACGGCTCCAAGGATGACAGCCTGGCATATTTCAGGCAGAACATTGAAAAACTGCCTGGAATAACAACAGCCTATGTCAGCAATAACAAGGGTTATGGTTATGGGCTTCAGCAAGGAATGAAAACAGCCTCAGGCGATTATATAGGTTGGCTGCATGCGGACTTGCAGATTCCTCCGGAAAGCCTCATTCCATTTTTTGATTTCATATTGGAGAATCACAAATCATCGGTACCCCAAGAGAAAAACAAGGCAGGGAAAAGACTTTTATTTCTAAAAGGCAAAAGGCATGGCCGCAAACTAAAAGACACTTTCTTCACTGCGGGCCAGTCTGTTTTTACCTCAGCATTATTCCGCCGCAAGATTAATGACATAGGCGCAATACCTGTGCTTTTCAGCAGGGACATGATAGCGGACATAAAAATAGACTCCATGCCTGATGATGGCTCAATAGAAGCATATATATACATAACCGCTTTGCGCAAAAATGCAATGATAAAGCGCTTTAATGTTATTCTAGAGGACAGGAAACACGGCAAATCCTCATGGGACCACGGCATAAACTCAAAAATAAAGCATTCATTCCGAATATTAAAAGATACAATCAAAATATTCAGGGGAGAAAAAGTTTCATGAAAGCGCTTATAACAGGCGCAGCAAATTCTTAGACAGTTTTTCTCCTACGGGAAAGAGAGGAACCCCGTGCCTGCTCATTCCATAAGAATAAGCTTGCCAAAGATTTTCTGAAAATCATTAAAGAATCCCGGATATGACTTTGCCGCGCAGGCAGCGCCTTTCAGGGCCATGCCATGGCATGCCAGGCTGCCTGCAGCGGCAGCCATTGCCACGCGATGATCGCCGCGGCAATCAATTATTCTATGGCCGTCAGGCAATTTTCCTATACCGGTTATATGCAGGTCATCGCCGCGGCATTCCGCCGACGCCCCCATTTTTGCGGCAATGTCCATTATGGCGACAATTCTATCCGTTTCCTTATAGCGCAATTCGCCAATGCCGCAAAAGACCGATTCCCCAGGGATAGAGGCGGCAATCACGGACAATGCGGGGATCTCGTCAATCAATTTTGGTATTTCAGATTCCCGAACATAAATTGGCCGCAAAGCAGCCGGCCTGAATGTCAGCGCGCCATGCGGCTCACAGGAGGTTTCGGAATCTTCGCCGGAACATATTTCCGCAGAAATCTCCGCCCCCGCCCTTTTTAAAACTTCAAGCATGCCTGTCCTGGTCTTATTCAGCCCTACTGAATTTATGCGAATGTCCATGCCTGAAAGCTGCGCTCCGGCAATGAAGAATGCTGCTGACGAGAAATCTCCAGGAACGGTTATTTCGCAAGGCTTAAGCGCATGGCTTGTGATTCTGACAGAATAATAAGTTCCGTCACTGCCCTGCCCGCCGCATGGATATTCTTTTTCAACAGGCACTGAGAACTGTTCCAAGATATTTTCTCCATGGTCCCGGCTAAGATATTTTTCCTTAACTATTGTGCTGCCGGAAGCATTCATTCCAGCGAAAAGGAGAGCTGTCTTAACCTGAGCGCTGGATATGGGCATTTTATACTCAATGCCATGCAAAAGAGCAGGAGCAATGCGCAATGGAAGGGCATCGCCTGTTATATCGGCCCCCATAAGGCGTAGCGGGGCTGTTATCCTTGCCATAGGCCTGCGCGAAAGCTGGCTGCTCCCGCAAAGCACGGCTTCAATGCCGCTGCCAGAGAGCAAGCCGCACAAAAACCTTGCCACGCTGCCTGATGATCCGCAGAACAGCGGCTGGTCTGGCGAATGAATATTGCCGCCTTCTATTTCAATATAATCTTCATATTCAGCTACGGAAGCGCCCAAGGCTTTAATGCAGGAAATTGCGGCTGCCGTGTCTTCGCATTTAAGACAATGCCTTATCCGGCTTCTCCCTTTAGCAAAAGCAGCCAAAAGAACAGCTCTTATGCTTATGGATTTATCCGGCGGAGGAGCATATTCTATCATGGCATTTTTAAGGCATACTGCCTGACACAATAAAACAAATCATAAATGAAAACATCTGTCATATTATAAAAGGCTCTGTTATGCATAAGCATTGTTGGCAAAAACATAATGCGTCATTGCGGGAAATATTAGCAGCGAATACCTGATCATATTTAAAACTAAATTTTTGATGAAGCTTTTGTATGAAAATAATGGAGCGCCTCAATATAAGAACCTAGGCCTTTGCCTTTTATCTGCTTTTCGCAAACCGGCAAAATAACGGATACTCTTCTAAAAGGCTCTCTTTTGCTTATGTCGCTCAAATGCACTTCAACGGCAGGAATGCCAAGCGCTTCTATGGCCTCCCTTATGGCATAGCTGTAATGAGTGTATGCAGCCGGATTAATTATCAAGGCATTGGCCCATGACGCATTATCAGTGAGAATATCTATTATCCCGCCCTCATGATTGCTCTGGAAGATCCTTATGCCAAAACCGAGAGACAATGCTTCTGCCCTTATTGCTTCATTTATTTGCTCAAGCGTCAGCTTGCCATATATTTCAGGCTTTCTTCTGCCTAGCAGATGCAGATTAGGGCCATGCATAACAAGAATGTTCATAATTTATTTTAAATTCATTATATAAAAAGAAATTCGCTGCTTGAAAAAATCAAGAACAGGCAGAAAAATCAGAAGCCAAGCATTCTGTCATAAGCTATTCTCAAAATGCTTTCAGGAATATTTTCCATTGGCTCGGCAATGCCGAAATCTTTTGGAAGAATAAAGCGGTTTTCTGCCTTTATGTTCTTTTTATCATGCGAAACAAGCTTTAAAAAGGAACTAAATGAAGCTTCATCATTTCCTAAAAAATCAAGATTTGCAAGGTCAAGCATTGCGACAAGGCCAAGCATCGCATCTGCGCTCATTTCATTAATTTTTTCCAGTTCCTTAGACAATATAATGGCATATTTCAAGCCATGCGCGACAGCCTCTCCGTGAGGGAGTCTTCCATTTGACATAGCCTCAAATGCATGTCCTGCCGTATGGCCCAAATTAAGCTTTTCGCGCAGCGCATACTGATCCCTCTCATCTTTTGAGATAAGGCGCATTTTCATATTAGCGCAAACGGACACGCACAGCATAAGCTTGGCAAGATCTCCCGAAAGAACGCCAGGCAAGGCATCCTGTATCGTCCTGCTTTCCGCTGGCTGCATAAGCAGAGCGTATTTAACCAATTCGCCAGCACCGCTTCTCAAAGTTTCCTTAGGAAGGCTGGCAAGAAAATCTGCTTCCAGCACTAAAGCCGATGGCTGCCAGAAAGAGCCTATTATGTTTTTACTGGAAGCAAGGTTAACGGCTGTCTTCCCCCCTATTCCGGCATCAATCTGCCCCAGGAAAGTAGTAGGCACGCTTATCCAGCGTATGCCGCGCATATATACGGATGCGGCAAATCCTGCGGCATCTGTCACTGCGCCGCCGCCGCAAGCAGCTATAATTGAATTTCTTGAGAAACCGTGCTCATACAGGAAAGAGCATAGTTTTTCCGTTTCCGCAAGGCTCTTTGCCTTTTCGGAAACAGGAAGACGATAATACAGCTTCTCTTTAGGAATAGGGAAAAGGCGGTCTATTATTGATTCAAATGACGCAGGGGGATTTTTCTCAGTAATAAAACAGACTTTGCCAGCCATGGCAAGCAATGAGTTATCTCCAAGAGGATTTTCCATGCCCTGACCGCATACGCCTTTCATTACGCTAGGGAACGCAGCACGAAAAGGAATTGAAAATTCATTAATCTGTCCCATTTTCATCTCCTCATTTTGCTATATACCTTGAGGCATCGGATAACAAGGAAGCAAGATCTTCCGCAATATTAACAGCAGAGCTGTCCCCAGCCTTAAAAACGGCAGAACAGCGCATATAATATTGCCTGCGGCGGGCAAGCAGACTGCTTATTTTTTTCTTTAGGCTGCTGGAAGAATCAGAACATTGAGGCAGCATTCCAAATTTATTCGGAATACGCAGCTTAGGGCGGCTAAGCTGTTCAGCGGAAAGCCTCAGGCGGCGAAAAAGAATATCTTCCGGCACGTCAATAAAAATGCTTATGCCCTTTTTAAAAGAAGAGCGCAACTGCGCCACCGGATAAATGCCGCCGCCGCATGAGATAACTATGCCGGAAAAGCCGGGAAAACTGCGTTCCGCCGCAAGCCTGCGGAAAAGCCTGCGCTCCAGTAGCCGAAAACAGGCAAAACCTTCTGCCTCAACCAGCTCCGATATTTTCATGCCGGCTTCTAGCTCTATTTCGGCATCGGTATCCGCAAAAGCATACCCGAGCAGGCCGGCAAGAATACGGCCGACAGTGCTTTTGCCTGCCCCCATAAAGCCGCATAAAAAGATTTTATCAGGGATATTTTTTACTCCGCTTATGGCATGCGCAGGGGCTGAATGAAAAGCTTTCAGCGAATCTCTTTCCGCCATTGGGCCAGCCTCCCGGACAGCTCCGCAAAAGAGTCTCCGCCAAATTTTTCCAAAATTAAATCCGCTATCACGAATGCGGCTGCGCCTTCGGCTATTACGGCAGCTGCATAAACTGCTGTTATGTCTGATGTGGAAGAAGATGAAGAAACTATCTGTCCGGCATTTAAATCCCGAGCGGGCACGGCGGTTTTAGTCCCCGGCACGGGCTTTACGGAGCAATGCAGCAGAATGTTGTCCCCAGAGCTTATTCCTCCGTCAATGCCGCCGCATGAGCCAGGCGCCGCAGCCATGGCGGTGCCTGGCATGGCCGCCAGATCCGGCACTCCGCAGCTAACGGATTTCACGGCAGGAATGGCGGCCAGCTCCGCGGCAAGCGCGGAGAACATGCGGCGGCTTCCCTGGGCATAAGAGCCCAGGCCAGCCGGAACTCCGGATATTTCCAGCCGGAAGCTTCCCCCGGCGGTATCACCGGCAGCCTGCGCAGCGGCAATGATTTTTTCTGCCTCCTCCGGAGAAGAAATCTCCCGGCCCCCCAGCGAATAGACACAAGAAGAAAAATTAATCCCCAGCTCATTGCACAAAAAAACCGGAAAAGAAAACAATGCCATGCGGGCAGCTGTTTCCCTTGCGCTAGCGCGTTCCCGCACAAGCCCGGCATCTTCCAGGCCGTATTTAACCATTCCGCCATAATCTGCATGGCATGTCCTTAGCACGCCAGATGGCTTCGGCTTATTCCGCACAGCATTGCGAAGCAGCACTCCTATGGGCGCGCCTGTAGTGCAGCCATTGTGCCAGCCGCCAGTTATAATAATGTCATCGCTTTCAGATTTCTGGCGAGGGCTCCGGCCAAGAGCAAGCCTTCTGCGCCTAAGCTGTCCGCATATAAATTCTTTAGGAATACTCACTCCTGCAGGAAAGCCATCCAATATGCCTGTTATGAGTTTGCCATGAGATTCCCCGGCAGTAAGATATTTCAGCATCAGAAAAATCCCCCTTCCTGCCTGGCCATTTCAATAGCCCTCCGCGCAAAAGAAACAATGTCTTCAGGCATGCCAGTCCAAAAACGCAAGCTAAGGACTGCCTGCCGCATAAGCAGCTCCTGTCCGGAAATAATAAAAGCTCCGCATTCCTCAGCTGCTTTTGCAAAAGAGGTTCCGCCACTGCGGTAGGGCCAGTCCGCAACAAGCTTGAAATTATTTTGTTTACCTGCGCATGCGAAATTTTGCGGAGCATTGTCATCGCCATACATGCCAAGCGGAGTTGCATTCACTATCACATCAGCCGAAGAAAAGACTTTATTGCAGGCACTTTCCGAAAAAATTGAAAAAATGCCATCTGCGGGAAATTCGCATGATGAAAAAACAGTCTTAGGAAATATTTTCCGAAAAAAAACAGCCAAGCTCTCAGCTTTTTTTATGCTGCGCCCGCAAAAGAAAACCTTTCCAAAGCCTGTTTTGCCAAAAGCCCAGGCAGAGGCCCGCGCTGCCCCGCCGGTGCCAAAAATCAATGCGCTTTTTCCAGAAAGAAAATTCTTTTCCTCATCAAAAAAAGAATCTTCGTGCCATGGCACAGCTTTTGCCGAACAAGATTTGCCTGAGCCGGCAATTTTTTCCTTTAAAGCCCATAGAAATGCGGCAGCATCCGTGTTTGAGCCTTGCGCAATTTCTGAAGACAAATAGGATAAAGAGCCTGCGCAAATCATGCCGCCATCATTTCTTATGAATCGCACGCAATTCAATGCGCCGCAGGAAGCCTCAGGCAGCTTATCCTGAATTAAGGAAAAAACAGCTGTCTTATGGGGCAAGGTAACATTAAAACCGCTATATCCATCCAAATAAAGTTTTTTTATAACTGAAAAAAGATTACGCTCATCGCAAGAAAAAAGCCCATACTCCAAATGCATTCCAGTTAATTTTGAAAAAAGGCTGAAAATAAATGGAGACTTTGACTTAGATACAGGATTTCCCAGTAGCGCAAAGCGAAATGCGGACATAAAATCAGGAATTGCTTTTCTTTATGATAGCCGCAAGAGACTGCACGGTCATAGTATGCCTGCCGTCAGTCTTAGCCTGATGAGGATTTAATTCAGCCTCAACGAGCAGTCCGTTTGCGCCAACGGCAAGAGCATTCACTGCGGCATCTGTGGCAGCAGCCGCGCTTTCTGCAGAATGGCATGGATCTGCAAATATTGGCAAGCCTGTCTCTTTCATTGCTGTGCGCATCATATCCAGATTCACAGGAAACTCATATCCTATTCCGTCGCCGCGTTCGCAAAGAATAAGCTCCTGGCAGCCATATTTAAGAAGATATTCGGCGGAAAGGAACCATTCCCGCAAAGTAGCGCGGGCTGTTCTTTTCAGCAATACCGGCATCTTAGAGCGGCCAGCCTCTTTAAGCAGCTCATAAGAGCGCATATTCCTTGCCCCTACCTGAAGAACATCTGTTATTTCTGTAAGCTTCTCAATCTGCCTGGGATCAGTAACTTCTGTAACCAATGGCAGGCCTGTAATTTTCCTGGCATTAATAATAATTTGAGAGCCTGCAAAACCTATGCCCTGAAAGGCATACGGCGATGAACGGGGCTTAAACAGAGCAGCGCGCAAAGCGTGCACACCGGCTTCTTTCAAAGCCTTTGCGTCTGCTATATATCTTTCTTCATCGTCAACAGAACATGGCCCGGCAATAAAAACGGGGCCTTTTGAAAAATCAAAGAAATGAGATTTCTTCTTAGCTGAAACAGCAAGAGGACACTCTTCTTTTAATTCCATCTCAACCCATGCAACTCCGGCTAGGGCTTCCGCTGCCGGAACAAAATCAGCAGCTGTTTCGGGCCGGCATTCAGTAACAGCAATGCTGCTGTCCTTAAATTCCATTTTGGCGCCCGGAAAAGATTTGCTGATAAGATTTTTCACTGCGGCTTTTGTGCCGCCATCCGCCATTCTTCCGAAGTGTATTTTCATTCCTGAACCTTTTTTGACTGCTTTATAATTTCGCCATAGACGGCCGCCACATTTAAAGAATACTCCTGGCCTGCAGCCGCTTTGGCTTTTTTCAGAACCTCAGCTTCCCTTGCCGCATCATATATTTCCGGTTTCATTTTTCGTTCCGCCATGCTTTTAGCAATGGAAAACCTGCGAACAAGCAGAGCCACAATCTGTCTGTCTGCTTCATCTATCATCAGGCGCGCTGTTTCAAGATCCTTATTAGCCATATAATATAATTTTATTAAATATATATCCAGCCATTAAACGGAATAGCGAATCATATTGAAAAACTAATAATTCTTCCTAACAGACACAAATTTATTCACATTCATATTCCTATGCACTGTTATAAAATCCGCAGACATTTTTTTCGCTGCTGTTTTTCCAGTTTTCATGCCTCGCGGAAAACTCACAGCAAGAACCGCAGGAAATTTCTTATTCATAAAATATTTTGAACGGCTTATGCTTTTCTTTATGTTTCTTGCCTGAATGAAAGAGCGGTAATAAATAAAAACCTTATGACAATATGCTTCGGCATAATATGGGCGCTCCAAATCAGAATTTATATATAACGCAATAGCCTTTGCGGTCTGTTCAGGGCTTTGACCTGGCTTAAGAACAATCATAACATTCCAGCCGGGCAATGGATTTTCCAGATTAAACCTGCTCTTTTTTTCTCTAGGCCCCATGGAAAGCCATATGCTGATTATGCCATTCAAAGAATTATCATTATGGCCTTCAGCCCAGCCATCTATTTCAACAATGCCAAAAGCCCCGTCTTCTGATAAATAATCAGAAGCAATTCTTGCTGTCTGCCTCTTGTCAAAAGAGAGAGCATCTAAATATGTAAAGCGCTCAGCCCCTGGTAAGCGCCGCAGCGATGCCGCCGCTGCCGGAAAAACAAAAAAAGAATATATGAAGAAAAATACTGCTGTAATTTTTAACAATTGAGGGAAATTATATGTTCTGTTCATTTTTTTTCTCCTTTTAGCAAAAGTATAACAGAACATTGCGACACCGTATTGTCGCATTTAAGAAACCGATCTAAAATTCTTGTTTTACATTAGAAGAAAAATGGAGAAAATAACATTACCGCTCCATACCTATAAATGATATTGGCATGAACAGCCAAAAACTACAATAATAGAATCTAATTCCCAGCGGAAAGCTGGCCGCACGCGGCAGATATATCGGCACCTTTTTCAAGGCGCAGATAAGTTCGGAATCCCGCATCCATAAGCCGCTGCTGAAAAGCCTTAGCCTGCGCTATGCGGTCTACGCCATCTTCC
>JAILAB010000009.1 GCA_024681855.1 Elusimicrobiales bacterium | reverse complement strand
TCAGGTTTGGAAATGGCACAAAATGCAGAGCATATTTATTGGAAAGCGGAAGAAGTGGATGCACAGCTCCACAATATTATGGTCAACATTCATAATGCTTGTCTTGAGGCAGCAAAAGAAGTAGGTCAGGAAGGCAATTATCAGGTTGGCGCTAACATAGCCGGCTTCAGAAAAGTTGCCAAAGCAATGATGGATCAGGGTATTGTATAATACCTCTCATCCTAGGCAGTAAAAAACAATGGCCGGTAATAATATCCGGCCTTGTTTTTTGCCAGCCAGGCCAATAGCTGACATCAGATAGCACGCAAATTTTTAATTCTGATAAACATAGTATTGATTAAAAAATTACAATGTCAGCCTGAAAAAAAGCATCACATCAATCTCATTCTGCAATACTTCCAGATTGATTAATTTTAAATTTACTATACTTATTTCAAATATAATCAAAATTACACTTTAGACTAAAGAAAACAATACATAATAATATAAATGAAACAGATTTTTTTATTTATTTGTGATTTCATTGTTTTTCTCATACTCCTTTTAATAACTCTAAACATACAGGTTTTTGCAATAAATGTTGACTCTTATTTGCTGTATGCAAAAATACTAATACCCTTTTTCTCAATTTCAGCATTTCTCATGTGGCTTTTCTCTTTCTATGACCTGCGCATGCTGCGAAAGAAAAAGATAAATTATAAAGCCATATTTTTTGTGTATTTTATTACTGTTTTCACATCAGGCATAGCATATTATTTAATAACAAATCTAATTTTATATTTGCCATTTTTTATTTCATGGGGCATGACAGTAGTAATTATTACTTTTTTCTTTTTGTGGACTTGCCTTGGAAGAATAGCATTCAGGTATCTTCATTTCATGAACATAAATGTTATGATATTTGGAGAAAGCGAAACATTAAAAGAACTGCGTGAAATATTTGCAAATTCTATCGGATACAATATATGCGAATCAGAGATCGTTCCAGACGATAAAAAAGACTATCAAGCTAATACAAATTATCTTGTAATAATAAGCAATAAGCTTTTTAAAGAACATCCGGAATCCTGGCCCATTATAGCAGAGAAATTTATTTCAAAGGGGATAATAGTAGATACTGATTTTAATATTTATCAATCAATACTCCAGCGAATGTCTAGAGAAAGCATAAAAGACGCAATGTGGATTATGCGCGGAACAGGAAGAAGAAATCAGGAATATATGTATATTTACATAATAAAACGGATTCTTGATATTATTCTCGCCATTACAATTATGTTTTTTGTATTTCCATTAATGATCTTTATTTATATTATTATTAAAATCATAGATGGAGAAGATCCGATTTTTATACAGACAAGAGCTGGCATATTTAATAAGCCCATTAATCTGTACAAATTTCGCACTATTAAACAAAACAAGCAAGAATCAGAAAAAGAGTGCTATACTCGCACAGGGCGTTTTTTAAGGCATTTTCACCTTGATGAAATTCCTCAGCTTATAAATATTCTGAAAGGCGATATTTCCTTTGTAGGCCCGCGCCCCCTATGGAACAAAGATCAGGAATTTTGGAACCATCACGTTCCTAATCACTATATAAGAACAATCGTAAAACCTGGTCTTACAGGATGGGCACAGCTTAATTATAAAGCACCCCGCCCATATTTTAATTATTCAAAAAAGAACCCTGAAATACAAGCAGATATTATTCATGAAGGATTCATTCGTTTTTCATATGATATATGGTATATTCAAAATTTATCACTTCTGCTTGACATAGACATATTTTTAAAAACAATAATGAAAATATTCATATCTGATAAAGTTTTGAATCATTGAAGATTCCATATTAATTAAAGGCTCTTTTAAAGGGAAGTATTGACCCAATATATTTATAAAAGAACGCCAATAATACTTCTTCGTCCTGCACCTGCTTCAGTACCTCATTAGCAGAGACGCTGAAATAAATTCAGCATGACGATAGAATAATCAAATCAATACTCTTCTTATATATAGCCTAAAAGATTAATTCATTATCTTATCCCGTCGTATATAAAGAAGACTATAATATTCTTTCTTTGATATAATTATATTTATGAACACAGTTAAAGGGCTGCTCTCGGTAATAGTACCTGTTTACAAAGTTGAAAAGTATTTAAAAAGATGCCTAGACTCACTTGCTGCTCAGACTTATAGGAATATTGAGATAATACTTGTAGACGATGGTTCCCCTGACCGCTGTCCGGAAATATGCGAGGAAAGAGCAGATGCTGATAACCGGTTCAGATGCATACATCAGAAAAACAAAGGTCTGTCAGGAGCAAGAAACACGGGAATTGCTGATGCCCGCGGAGAATATATTGCTTTTCTTGACAGCGATGACTGGATAGAGCCGGGAACCTATGATACGGCTATATCTGAAGCGCTAAAGCATGATGCAGATGTGCTGCAATGGAATGCAATTGATGAATATGAAAATGGCAGATCCGCAAAATGGACTGAACTTAAAGAGGGGAAGGCCGATATAAAAAAAGATCCCAGCGTGTTCAAGAATGTAGCATGGAATTATATTCTGAAACGCAGTTTAATAGATAGATGCAATTTGCGTTTTTATGAAGGCATTTATACAGAGGATGTGCCTTTTACAGCAATGCTGTTTCTGAATTCGAACAAAATATATTCTATCAACAGATATTTCTCTCATTATTTTATACGTGAAGACTCAATAACAAATGACCCTAAGAAACAACTCAAGCGCATAGAAGACTCAATATTTATTGCAGGAGAGATTGAAAAGGCTGCTACCTCTGCAGGAAAGATGGATGAATTTTCTTATATTTTGAATTTCTATGTCAAGGCATCTGTCAAAAGGGATTATCTGTGGAAAATATATCCTCCGGATCTTGATAAATTCAGGGATACATTTCCAGAGGCTGAGCCATATATAAAATGGAACTCTAAAGGACTCAGGCTTCTGCGATTCCTTATATATTCAAGATATGACAGGACAGCAAAACTGCTTATTATGCTGCATAGAATGCTAAAAAAAATAAAAAATGTCTGAACAGAAAACCAGACATATAAACACAAAAAGAGCCGTAAAAAACACTTTTGTTCTTTACGCCAGATACTTGTTATTGCTTTTCGTAGCGCTTTTTACTTCAAGACTGAACCTGCAGGCTCTAGGCGTAAATGATTATGGTCTTTACAATGTTATAGGCGGCGTTTCAGCAATGCTTGGGTTTGTGTCTACCGCCCTGACAGTAGCTTTCCAGCGCTTTATGTCCAGAGACATGGTAACATCATCTCCAGACAGACTCAAGCACACTTTCGGCGTAGGGCTGTGGTTACATATCATGCTGGTCATTGTCCTGGCGCTCATTCTGGAAACTGCCGGATACTGGTTTGTAACACACAAACTGGTAATACCATTGGACAGACATACAGCGGCAATGACTGTATTTCATACCACTGTATTTACATTTCTATCATGCATACTGCTTACACCATGCAATTCAGTGCTTCTTGCAAGGGAAAATTTTACCATATATGCATGGCTTAGCATTTTTCAGGCTCTTATGCGCCTTGGCGTATCAGCATTGCTCTTTATCCTGCCTTTTGACAAGCTTAAGGTATACGGTCTTCTGTCAATGGTGGTATCCATTCTTGGCAATCTCTTCTGTCTTTCTTACTGTCTGATAAAATACAAGGAAGTACGCACCGGCCCTGTGGCAGATTCGGCACTTGCCAGGGAAATAGCCGGATTTACAGGATGGGCCACAATAGGAATTTTTGGAGCGCTTTTAAACAAGCATGGCTTAAACTTCCTTCTTAATATTTATTTTGGCCCTGCCTTAAACGCAGCAAGAGGAATTGCCTATGCCGTAGACAGCGCCGTAACCAATCTCATGAGCAATTTTATAGTGTCCATAAAGCCGCAGATTATAAAAGCTTATTCTACGGGAGCAAAAAGAGATGCAGTGGAACTTGTAAACACAGGATGCAAAATAAGTTTCTTCATGACACTTGCTTTTGCCCTTCCAATACTTCTGCAAACAGATTATCTGCTCTCTCTCTGGCTTAAAAATGTGCCTGCATATGCTGCGGTTTTTACACAGCTTGTGCTCCTAAACTCACTGGCGGAATCCCCTTCACATTCCCTAGACGCTCTGTGCCATGCCAATGGAGACCTGCGTGACACACAGATAAGCTGCTGCATTTTCTACGCTCTTAACTGGCCTGTGGCATGGTTTCTTGCAGAACGCGGATTTCCCGCTTATGCTATTTTTATATCCCCCATAGTGCTCAGCTGTTTCTCTCTTGTTTCAAGAATTTATATTTTAAGCAGGCTTACAGGCTATTCAAAAAGAATATTTTATACTAATGTTCTTCCCAGAATGCTGACATCATCCATAATATCAGCCGGAATATCCCTTACCGTAACAGAAACATTTTTAAACGAAAGAAATTTTATAAATTTTATTGCGGTATGCATTACAACAACTATATGCACATCTGCTGCAGCCATGGCAATAGGACTTGATACAATTGAAAGGAAAAAAGCTGTTTCATATGCAACAGAAATTATTCACAAAATAAGAGATAAATTTCTTTTGCTCCGGAGCTCACATTAATAATTACAATTTAATTATTGGTGCTTAACCGTATATGAAATATACAAGCTATTCTCACTACACAATAAAAAAGGGTGAAAATATATAATTTTTAAGCTTTTATTGCTTTATCTTTTATAATTTCTATATAATCTTTAGCCTGTCTGTCCCTATTGTGCACTGCGGCTATATTATTTGCCGCATTCTCTCCAGCCTTGCGCAGCAAATTTCTGTCATTATAAAATTTAAGCAGTGCATCAATAAGGGCTGAAGGATTTTCAGGTTCAAAGGAAATGCCTGCTTCAGCTTTATCTATAATCTCAGCGGCATTTCCCTGAACGCCCATAAGTATTGGCTTGGCGCAGGCCGCACTTTCAAAAATTTTGGATGGTATAACGGTTTTGAAAAGTTCAGTTTTTTTAAGATGTGCAAGAGTTACATCACATGAATTTATCCATTCAGGGATCTCCTTCTTAGGGCACAGGCCTGTGAAAACAACATTATCAATTTTTTTTTCAATGCATTTATTTTCAAGTTCTGTCCGCACAGCTCCGTCACCTACCAAAGCAAATGCTATGTCTTCTATTCCTTTATTTTTTATTATTTCAGCCGCTTCCAAGACAGTTTTAAGCCCGCAAGCCATACCCAAGGTACCTGTATAACAGCATACAAATTTCCCTGAAAGGCCATATTCAGCCATAAGTTTTTTATTTTTTGGAGCAGGGTGAAAAACAGTAAAGTCTGCCCCATTCATAATTATTGATATTTTTTCTGAAGGAACACCTCTCTCAATCAGCCGCTGTTTATATCCTTCACCTACCGTTACTATGTGAGCAGCAGAAGAATACATAATTTTTTCCATCACTCCAAGAATCTTCAGGAATATTCCAGGCACACGAGCGCCTACGGCTGTTATGGATTCAGGCCATATATCCCTTATTTCCAGAAGAAAAGGAAAACGCCGAAACCAATGCAGCAATACACCTGCCCAGCCACAAAAAAATTGCGGACTGGTGGCAATCATGATATCAGGTTTTTTCATAAATATGCATTCATAAAAAGCGCTGAACATATATGAAACGAAATTAAGCATTCTTTTAAATATGCCTTTATTAGGAGCTATGTATGTCTTAACTCTTATTATGCGCACTCCATCTGAAACATAATCAGTTCTGCGGTTTTCATAGCCCTCATAAACTTTCCCTGCAGGCACATTGGGCGCACAGGTTACAACCGTGACATCATGGCCATGCCTGGCCCAGCGTGAAGCCAGGGCATGCACCCTGGCCGCGGGGGCATTTCCCTCAGGAGGATAATAGTGAGTAAGAAATAAAATTTTCATATTGCCTGTATAGTTATTTTTATCTTAAAAGGAATTGTGCTTACAGAGGAAAGGCGAAGCACATCTGTTTTTTCAACAATGCCAAATTCGCGGCTGTGGCAGCCTTCAATAATATCTGTTTTCATGCCGCTTGGGAATTTTATGCAAAATTTTTTATTACCGCATAGTAATTCAGCATATCCGCAGCCTGTTATTCTGCATTTTATGCCAGGAGCAAAATGCAGATAGGAACATATTTTATGATTTTTCTTTCTCTTATTTTTCAAGACATCGCTTTTTATAGCATTTTCAGAAATCTTATCCGTAATTTCCAAGCCCTGAGGTGATATATGCCAGTGTCTGAGATGAATTATTTTACCGTATCCGTTATGTGCAGCTGAAAAAACATCTCCGCCAAAAGAACGCGAAGTTATTTTCGCACGCTTTGCTACGCGATGAGCGCTCCATACCTGAGATGAGCTGTCACCGTCTAATACAACAGTATTATGACCGGCTGTGCTGCGCTGCTCCGCCCTAATTCTGCCTGCAGCATAAAGCGCTGTTCCGGAATCCGCTATAATCAGATGCTGTTTATGCCAAAGCTCAAATGACAGCGTATCAGCATGCGCATGTCCCGGCTGATAATCAGGGCCAATTCCCCCTCCATCACAGAATGCTGTCCAGCTTCCCGATGAAAGCCTTGCATATCCGCTGAAAGGAAGATCAGCACAGCCTGACACTGATTCACATGAGCATTCAGTTTTTATGTTTAGGCTATTTGCATATTTAACAAGTGATGCAGGAGAAAGAGATATGCCGTTTGCCGCATCATTAAAAAGGAAAAGGCTGCCATCCGGAGCCGTAACAGCATGCAGGCAGGCTAACATTCTGTTTATATAGCTGCGAAGATTAATCGCTGAACATATATTAAAAACATCTAAAAGGTCCTCCAATATTATACTATGATACATTGGTGAAAGCTCAAAGTGAAAACCATCTTTCAGAATCTGCTCTGGAAGCTGCTCACCATAAATTTCAATTCCTTTGTTAAGCCATTTTTCGGCCTCCGGACCGCTAAAAAAAAGACCTGCAAATACAAGGGCTTTTGCATTCGCAAGCAGATGATTGCCCATTAGATGATATTCAATTCTCCGGCTTAAATACCTTGTTTGAACAGCCAGAGAATGTATCGCTTCATCTGACAATTTCTGCACTGATATATGATATTTTATCCAATTCACTATCCGCAGTGAGAGAGTATATGGTTCCCAGCCATTGCCTGATGCCGGCGGATTTTCTTTTATCCAGCTTGCTATAAGAGTGTCCGCCTCCTTAGCTGAAATAATCTGCTGACGCAGATAATCAAAGTAATGAAGATTATACAGCCACAGTTTTCCGGCAGAAGGATCATTCCAAAGCCCAGGGCCCCCTTTTCTCTTTTCATTAAGAAAAAAGAATGTATTATTGTTTAAATATGACGTGTAATAAACAGGAAATGGCTTTCTATTACAAAATGAATAATTTATCTGAGGAGCCTGAGACAGATCAGGAATAGGACGAAAGCATTTAAATAAAAGCCTTGAAGTCCACTGCTTGGGTTTAAGATATTTAAGCGTATTGAAATATTTGGCAATTATATTCACAGAACTATTCTCTTTTTTGTTTTAAGGCTTTCTATAGCAGCAAATGAAGCAAGTGTCGTATTCTTTATGGATTCAAAGGGAATAAGCGGCACTCCGCCATTTTCAGTTCTCTCTTTCAGCAATAAGAACTGTGCTTTATGTCCTTTGTCAAGCCTGCCGGAACAAGAGGAAAATCCTTTAATTCCATAGCCTTTAAGACTGCGCCAGTTATCCATTACAAGCACTGAATTGCCTGAAAAAACCTCTACGCGCTCTTTAGGATAGGTTTTGCTGCCATTGGAAAAATAATTGATTACGGCATTGGATCCATTTTCATACTGAAGCACAATACTGGCATTATCAGTATTATCCTGAGGGTTAGAGCCTAGCGCATTCATAAAAACTGAGCATACGCGGCTGTCAGTTATATATGAGCATAAATCAATAAAATGGCATGCCTCGCCTATAATTCTGCCGCCGCCAATTACAGGATCATGAACCCAGGAATCAGGCGGAATAAAGCCGGCATTCATTGTGGCTACGATATTTTTAGGGCCTTGACCGGCAAAATGTTTCATTTTCACAGCGAGAGGAGCAAAACGTCTATTGAAACCTACAGTTATGGTGTTTTTTCCGCCATTAGCCTTATAAGCATTTTCTATTTCTTCAAGTTCAGACTTATTCAGACACAATGGTTTCTCAACAAAAACATTTTTTCCTGCCGCAAGAGCAGCTTTCACAAAACTTGCGTGAAGATTATGCCTTGTGCATACGATGACTGTTGAAATATCCGGATCTTTCAGTATTATTTCTGAATTGCTTGCCGCAGATGAGGCGCCGGCTTTTTCGGCCAGTATTTTGGCATGCAGTCCATGTGCGCTGGAAATACATTTTATACGCGCGCCGGCCTCCTTAAGGCAGGGAACAATGGTTGAAGATGCAAAATTTCCTGCTCCTATTAAACCGAAACATCCAGCACCTCCTTTGAATTTTCCTTCTTTGACAGCAACACAATTATCAGGCTTTGACTCTTCAGGAAATCTTATCAGAGAGGCAATAGTGCCTGTTTTGCGCATATTCCCGTAAACATTCATAAAATCTTTCAGTTCCACTCTTTCGGAAATAAGCGGTTTAACATTTAAAAGACCTGATTCCATGGCATGCAAAACAGCCTCAAAATTTCGTTTTTCAGTCCATCTCACATAAGAGAATGGATAATCATGACCTTTATTTTCATAATTTTCATCATATCTGCCAGCACCATATGAGCATGAAACCTGAAAGGAAAGCTCCTTTTTATAAAAATCATCTCGGCGCATATTCATGCCAACAACACCTACCAGAATTATTCTGCCGCGTTTTCTGCTCATAAGGCATGCCTGATGAATTATATCATCACTTTTTGACGATGCTGTTATAAGAACACCATCAGCCCCCATGCCGCCTGTTATATTTTCAACAAAATTTACAAAATTGCCGTCTTTGCCGGAATTAAAGCATTTTATTCCAAAGCTTTCGGCAAGTTTAATTTTTTCAGCATCAAAATCACTGCCAATAACGCGGCATCCATTAGCTTTAAGCAGCTGCGCTGCGACAAGGCCTATAAGGCCAAGGCCTACTACAATTATGGTTTCACCAAACTGCGGATTGAGATTGCGTATTCCCTGCATGGCTATTGATGAAATAACAGTAAATGCGGCCTCATCATCGCTTACCTTGTCAGGTATCTTGGCGACCAGATTTTTTGGCACACATACAAATTCCGCATGATTGCCGTTTGAAGCCACTCTGTCTCCTATATGGAACTCACCAGCTCCTGCGCCTACGGCAATTACACATCCGGCATTGCAGTAGCCAAGAGGAAGAGGCTGGTCCAGTTTATTGAACACGGCTTCCAGCGTAGGCATTATTCCATCGGTGCGCATTTTATCAAGAACCTGTTTTACCCGTTCTGGCTGCTGTCTGGCTTTTTCTATAAGGTTTGCCCGTCCAAACTCAACAAGCATTCTTTCCGTTCCAAGGGAAACAAGCGTTCTTGAAGTTTTTATCAGTACATATCCCGGTCTTACTTCTGGGGCAGGAACTTCCTCCAGTTTTGTATTGCCGTTTTTCAAATCCTGTATAATCTGTTTCATTTTCTACTTCCGTTAAATGCATTTATTTCAGATAACACCATGCGCAGTTTGCCTGATGATGTTCTAGCTATCTTATCACAATATTTTATTTTTATATCGAGTTCTCCGTCAAAGCGGCTGTTAAGCATGGAATAAAGCATCTTTTCTGTTTCAGCGGTAAAAGAAGGCATTTTGACAATACGAACTTCTATATTCCGCTCTGTTTTCTGAACAAGCTGAGCCTCAGCAATCTCCGGAAGCTTAAGAAATATCTGCCCCAGCCTTCCTATTATCCGCCCGTCAGGCAGGCGCAGAAAATCTTCTTTTCTGCCATCAAGCCTTTTTATGACTGTTTTTCCATCAATTCTTTCAATTTCTGCTATGTCTCCGGTATCATAACGTACAAGAGGGAAAGCCGGATTGGAAAAATTAGTGCCTATAATGCGGCAGAGATTACTGCCTTTCTCCACAGGCAAAAATTCCATATATGCAAAATCATCATCCGGAATCAGCCTGCCTTTTTCATCTTCGCTTATGTTTGCTGCCATCTCAGTAAGGCCATAATGCTGCCTTAGTGAAGCATTAGGAAACATTTCATGTATTCTGTTTTTCTGCCAGTCTTCAAGATTTTCACTGCCAAATGTAATGATCTTTACACAATCAGCAGGCTTAAAACCGCGACGCAGGCAAAAAGATGAAAGAATTGAAAGCTGTGAAGGATAACCATGCAGCCATTCCAGGTTTCTTTTGAGTATAACTGAATAATAGTGCTCAGCTGTTTCTTCGCACAAATGGTATGCGCTAAACATTATCTGCCTGGCTGCAAGATTTATCCTATAAAAAGGAGGCCGGGCCTTGCCAAAAATTATCTGTTTGCCTCCAAACCAGCCGCACCATGTTCTAAAATCAATGCCATGACTTCTTCTGTATCTCCACCATATTGCCCACTGTTTATGTTCTGCTTCTTCCGCTTCTGGAAAAACCAATCCGCCGCCAGTGGTGCCGCTGGTATGTGCGGTTATAACTTTTCCTTTAAATGAATGGTTTATGAAAGCTGCAGTATTTCTTTTTACTTCTTCTTTGGTAAGAACAGGCAGTTTTGCTATTTCAGAATATACATTTTTAAATGATGTGTCAATGCAGCATTCAGAAAAAAGACGGCGGTAATAATCCATTTCGGAAATGCCACACATAAATTTACGCAGTTCCTGTTCCGCATTTACAGAACGGTTTTCATAAGCATTTAAAAAACTGAAAAACTCGCTATTATAGCGGCGGCGGTTTATGAGAAAACCTTTTATCGTACATGCCGCATGCTGCATGAACACAGGAAGGCACGAATAAATTTTTTCTGCTATTTTCATTTTGCTTGCCTCAGCTGGCTGTATCAGTGTTTTTCTCCGAGCTTATGCATATTTTGTTTACTGTTAGACTTATAATCTTTTTCAGGATCAATGCCAAATTCTTTTCTAAGGCCGCGGTTTGCCGTAACCTGAATTCCTAGACCTGGACGCAGATTAAATTCCAATATTTTTATGCCCTCATCCGTCAGTGCTATATCCCAGCCAAGAGCTTCAAATTCCTTAAACTTTTCCGATGTCTCAAGCACAGCAGCACATATTTTTTTCCAATCTTTTATTTTTCTGCCTGAAAAAACACAACCAGTATCAGGATGAGCTTTGAAAGCCTCCGCAGAAGAATAAGCTGTGTCTGCGAATGAACCGTCAGCTGCATTTATAAGCACGGCAAGCCCACCGCTATCTACATTATCTACAGCTGATCCTTTTCTTCCCATGCGAAGAGTTACCACGGCTATTTTTCTGTTTTTGCCATCATAGTATGTAACAAAACGGAAAGTATTTAGCGAGTCAGGGTTAAGTTCAGCCATGTCGGCACGCTGATGCACGCCTTTCTGAAGTATTCCGGTAAAATTCTTAAATTTTTCTTTAAGCAGATTAGCGGGAACAATTTCTCCATCAAGTTTAAACTTATCATTAATACGCGCATATGCAGAATCACTTTCAGCAGCCGCTTCAAGAATGTGTATGCCTTTTCCGCCACGGCCATTAGAAGGTTTAAGGAAAAATTTTTCTTTCCCGGAAAGCTGATCAAGAATATTTAAATATGATTCAGGCACTTTACCGCTTCCGTCATAAACATATCCGTTTTTGAATATGGCAATAACCTGAGGTTCAGGACATATTCTTTCAGAAAAAAGTTTATGCTGTGTTATTTTGTCTGAGTATTTATCCCTGTTTTTAACTTTTTGCCTCGGTGGCAGCCATTGCGCATAAAAATAATAAGGCGGTATCCAGTTCTTTAATTCATCTTCATTCTGTTTTTTTTCAAATAAACGGTAAAGAATATACTGATCAGGTTCACAGCCCCAGTACCTGCGAAGCATATCCATTTCTTTAAGAATTACTGATTTTGTTTTTACATGACATGAAAACATATCATGCCGGTTCTTTTTGTATTCCCTGCTTGTAAGATGAAACCACAAATTATAAACCACTTCATTTTTCCTGATAAAATCTTTTATCTGATCAAGCATAATAATGTTTTCCGTTTTCTATTTCTTCTTGAAAATTCTTAACTCATGCTCCAGAATTTCCAAATATTTGTCAGTTCTCTGCTCAGCAGAAAGAAAAAGCGCAAGCCTGCGCCTGCCTTTTTCGGCAAGTTCCTTCTTTCTTGTTTCATCAGCAGAAACACGCAGTATAAGTCTTCCGGCCTCTTCCGCTGAAAGCGGATTAAAATATTCAGCAGCATCCCCGCAAAGGCCTCTGGCGAAAGGCAAATCTGACGTAAGCACAGGTTTCCCCATACGGAAAGCCTCGGGATACGAAGCTGAAAAACACTCCAGCATTGTAGGCAGAAACATGAAATCGCTCTGTCTGTAAAGCGACGGACAGGCTGCCACATTTACACTCCCTGTCAGAAAAAGTTCTGGAGGAACATTTTTCCTGGCAAAACCTAATTTTTCCGGTTCAACAGTCAGCACGAATCTAAACCGGAAATCCGGACTGTTTTTTTTCAGCCACTCTGCTGTTCTGATTATAAGGCCAAGATTCTTATGCCGGTAAGCAGCAGAAACTGTAAGCAGAGTGATTCCGTCAAAAGGAGGCAGTTTCAGTTCTTCCTGGGCTGCGTGATTATCAAAAATCTGATTGTAAGCATTGGAAACAGTATAAACCCTATGTTCCGGAAGCATTTTTTTCAGTCTGGAAGAAACATCTTCCGTTTCTGTAACAAAAGCTGTGCCATTAATGCTGAACGCCCTCATTCGCAGAAATCTGTGAAAATAAAATTTTACTCTGTTAATAATACCAATATCAGCCAAAGCAGGTGAATCAGGATATATATAAAAAGGCAGGGCATATCCGCAGAGATGCGGCACGCTGCGCGGAGTCCAGTAAGCCGGACCGAATATCGTAAAAACAATTTCCGAGCCTGTTTCTTTAAGAAAATCATCAAGGCTTCCGCAATGCCCGGAAAGAACACGTACCGGCGAATAATTTCTGTCTGTCTTATCAGAAAAAACAAAATTATCAGGGAATGAGTTTAGCGGAGGCAATGCTTTCTTCACCGCAGGGGAAACAGCCACTGCATACTGATTTTCTTTTCTCTTCTTAAGCGCATTAATCAGGGAATCCGCAACCTGTATTCCTCCACCCGCAGAAAGATTGGAGGCATTTATCAGTATTTTCAAATTAAGCCTCCGCAATCAAGCTTTCCCTGCCTTATTTCAGCGGAATGCGTCCATGAATACCAAAGCGCGGCGGCAAAATCCACAGGTTTCTCACGCTTTAAAACTCTCTCTAAAAGACGGCATATATTGCACCATTCAAGCACAAGCCTTGCCGGGAAAGGACGCTTATGCTTGTAAAGCAGATAATGTCTGTTTACGATATAAAGCCAGGTATGTTTTTTGGAAGGAATGCGGTATTCTCTGCTTACAAGATGCTTTACGCGCACGGACGGGCTTATAATACATTTCATTCCCTCTCCTCGGGCTTTAAGACAATAACGCCAGGTATAATCCAGATCTTCTGCATAGGCATAGCCGGACATGGCACTATCTGATTTTATATTCCATTTTTCCGCAAGAGTTCTGCGCACTGAAAAGAAATATCCCATTGCCCACTGAGTGGCAGTCTCTGTTTTTATCGCTGCAGGATAGCGGCCAAGCATAGACATTGTAACATTGCCTATATTCCTGTTTTTCCAGGAACGGGCCCCTGTTATAAAACCCAACATTTTTTTTAATGCGGAAGGTCCAGCTCCGCCTGTACCGTATGAGGCAACAAGGGCTGTTTTTCCTCCTGTTTCATCCTGAAAAAGGTTATAAAGATTTTCCAATGCTTCCTGTTCAGGCTCAACATCATCATCGGAATAAATGAGTATATCATTTGATGCTGCTTCAAATGCGCGGTTGCGGGAATCCGTTATTGAAGGCTTAGTCTGATAAATATAAACGCCTTTTACATTTTCAGGCAAAGCTTTAACAGCAGATTCAATTTCATTTCTTATTTCAGCACTGGCACTCTGATCAACAACAATAATCTCGCAGGGAAGTGCTTTCATGGACATATAACTGTCCAATGTGTGTTTAAGCGATTCCGGCCTGTTAATTGTTGGTATCGCAACGGAAACAGGAAGTATTTTTCTTGCATTTATATCATTCATATTTCAGCATCCCCTTTTTTATTTCATCTGCGTGACTCCAGCAGTATTTCATGGCATCCCAGTGATTTTTGGCACCGCCTTTAATCAACATGGATAAAAGCAGCATAAAATTACACCACTCAAGCGCAAGTCTGCCAAAGAAACCTCCGCCATGCTTATAGAAAAGATAAAGTCTGTTTATAACTATCCTTGCAGCCATCTGTTTTGTTGGAATTCTGTATTCACGGCTGCATAAGTGGTACAGTCTGGCTTTATGTGATATTACGCAGCGCAGCTTTTCCCTGCGTGCAGAGTGGCAGTACAAAGCAGTATAATCCAGATCTTCGGAATAAGCATAGCCGCTCATTTTCTCATCCCATTTTATATTCCACCTGGCAGCCATGGATTTGCGCACGGAAACAGAAGCTCCCATGCCCCAATCTGTTTCCACATCCTCATCTTTAATCCGAGGAGCCCATGCGAACATGCCCGGAGACACATGCCCTTTCCCAAGCTTCCAAAAAACAGCCTTGCCGCTTAAACATACAAAAAGCAGTGTGCTTAATTTCATTTTTTTGCGGTGCATGATATTGCCGGGAATCATAATATTTCCCTGAACCATTGCATATTCAGGTTTAGACATAAGTGAATATATTTGTAACACAGTGTCATTTTGAACTTCGATATCATCGTCAGAATAGAGAATTATGTCATTTGATGCGGCTTCAGCACCAATATTCCGCGAAACAGTTGTGGAAGGCTTATCAAGCCTTATATACAAACCTTTCACATTCCCGCATTCAGTGACTGAACTGCATGATTCAACTGTTTTCCGAATAGCAAGTCTGTCTTCTTCATTTACGCTTTGGTCAACAACAATAATTTCTGAAGGGATATGCCTGGCCGCAATATAACTCTTTATCGTAGCGGCTAAACTTGCAGGCCTGTTCAGAGTTGGTATAATCACGCTTATGGGAAGAACCTGCTTCTCCATATTAGAACCGGTATCATTTTTCATTTAAGCATGCCTTCTTCTTTAAGATATTGCGCAAGCCTTGCCGCGCCCCGTTCAGGCGTAAATTCTGTAAATATTTTTCTTGAATTAATTCCATGTTCTTTCACCAGGTCCGGTTTTAAGAGATATTCTTCCATGGCAGCAGCAAGAGCACTGCTGCTTTTGGCCTTAACCCTTCTTCCGTTAAAACCGTCTTTAATAAGATGCCAGGCGGAACCGCATTCCTCTGTGGAAATAATAGGAAGCCCGGCAGAAGCCGCCTCATTCAGAACAGCCCCCCAGCCATCATGCAGGCTGGGCATTACAAAAACATCTCCGGCGCTGTAAACCTTTCCTATTTCAGTTGATGGAACCGCTCCCCTAAACATAACGCTATCATTTATGCCAAGGCTATATGCTTTTTGTTTCATTTCAGCAAGATATGGGCCATTTCCGGCAAAAACAAGACATGAACGGCTGCGCAGCTCAGGTTCAAGCATGGCATAAGCCTCCAAAAGATAACTGAGGCCTTTCATATAAAGCAGCCCTGAAACACAGAGAAATACCTTTCTGCCGGCACTGAATTTACTTATTGCCTCATCAGGCTCTGATGCCACAACAGCCGGAACAGAATATGAAAGAAAGCGTATCCTGCTTTTTTTAACTCCCAGAGAAATAAGGTCGTCTGCGGCAAGTTTTCCCTGCGCCAGGGCCAGCATGGCAGAATTTCGTATATATCCGGCATATTGACGCAATCTGATTCTGTTTAAGAACGGATAAACGGCATAAAAAAGCCTGTAATTAAAATGAAGCTTTGCTGCAAAATGAAGTCCCGTTCTTTCCCCCCAGTACATCCATTTAAGCCCCGCTTCTGAAGCATTCTTAGCAAGCTCCCTTCCTCCGGATGGATCAAGGGCTGGGATAATATGCACACAACTGCGCATTTCCGGCTTCAATATATCTGCTGGAACGGCTTCTGCCTCAAATGAATCAAGTTCCGGAGATACCCAGCCTTGCGAGGCACGTAAAGCAGAGCAGGCCCGGCCAGCATAATATCGGACTAAAAAATCTACTCCTGGCAATTCAAAACATGCACGGAAAAAACTTTTCTGGTGATGCGTAGGCCTGTTTGTCCACAAGCATACTTTCAGTTTATTTTTAATCACTTTGTTCCTCCTGCTGTTTTTATACTAAATTGTGCTTTTTCCCCGTCTTTTTTTCTCAAGGATGACATACGCTGAAAATATCTCACATCGGCATATCCGCACAATATCCACAGCACAAATTTAGGCGCTCCGGGAACAAAAGGCCCTCCGCCTTCAAAAAGGGAAATGATCATAAAGAACACTGAAACAGAAAACAAAGCCTCAAATATGCGGAACTCATCATCTTTTTCTTCAATATTCCTGTAAAAAACATAATTCCGCCATGCGCGAAGCAGCCAAAGGCATATTATCGGCGTACCGCCAAAAATACCGAACATTGTTATATAAAATATGAAGAAATTATCAACCATGAAAAATGTTCCAACCAGAGGATGATTCAGAAAATTGTCATAAGCCTGGCTGAAAAGAGTGAGACGGCCGCTTGAAAACCTGTCCATATCAGTTACTCTGTCTAGGGCAAATGCCTTAACAGCTATATCCTGCGCGGTATGAGAAAATAAAAACGTTATTCCTCCTATAAAAAGCATGGCAAAAATAATACGCCGTATCTGTTTTTTTCTCCAGTAGCATGTAAAAATAGTTACCGCAAAAGCTACTACTGCGGCACGGCACTGCAGCATCATTCCTATTACAAATAAAACAATGGCAGAGATATGCAGCCACCAGTTTCTGCGTTTCATAGAAAGATAAACAAGAATAGCCGTAAAAATAAACTGCGTAAGCGAATTTTTAGGGCCATAAACATAACTGACTGAACCCAGATAAGCGCTTACGCTGCCAACAAATTGCTGGTATACAAGGATTGAAAGCAATGTTACCATAAAAACATAAAACTTCATGCCTGTATTCAACTGTCTGTCATTTATACCGGAGCTTATATAGAGCCCTGCTATATATGCAAGCAGGACAGGCACAAGCGTAAATAAATTTACCCACTCAGATGTTCTTACTCCAATAGCAGCACAAATATAACGGAACAGATAAAACCAAAAATATGTAAGAATGAAAATTACGAGAAATTTATATGGAAACTTGCGGTTATTAAATTGAACAAACAGAATGCCAAGGCACAAAATCCATACAGCCTGATTGATAATGCGCATAGGACCGAACCAGTTCGGATTTTGAGACATCACAGTAGCAAAAACAAGCAGGCACAGCAGATAAATATACATTTACAGTTTTTCGCGCAGAATTCTGCATATACGAACTGAAGATTTTCCATCCCCATATGGGTTTACGGCTCTGGCCATTTCATCATATATGGCCGCATCATCTAGCAGAGCTGATGTCTCTGATACTATTTTATCAAAAGATGTGCCTACAAGCTTAACGGTGCCTGCAGCTAAGGCTTCAGGCCTCTCAGTTGTATCACGCATTACCAGAACAGGTTTTCCCAAACCTGGGGCTTCCTCTTGTATTCCACCGCTATCAGTAAGAATTAAATGAGCATGCTCCATTAGAAAAATAAAAGGCAGGTAATCCAGCGGCTCAGTAAAAAACATATTGTCCGGTTTATCATTTCCAAACACTTCATGCGCAGGCCTTCTCACCTGCGGATTCATATGAATTGGGTACACAAAATCAGCATCAGGATATTTAATACACAAGGTTTTAATAGCGCGCATAACATTTATAAAGCCTATTCCGAAATTTTCACGGCGATGTCCTGTTATAAGCACAAGTTTTCTGCAATTCTGCAAACGCTGTATATCATAGCCGGATGCCGCAGTTTTTAATATCAGTTTTGCGCGAAGCTCCGCTGAAGAAGAGATTTTCTTTACAACAGCCTGCAAGGCATCTATAACAGTATTGCCTGTGACAAAAATGTTATTTGGGCTGATATTCTCTTTAATCAGGTTTTTACGGCTTTCTTCCGTTGGCGCAAAATGAAATGCCGCTATCCGGCCAGTTATGCTGCGGTTCATTTCCTCTGGCCATGGGCTGTATATGTTGCCTGTGCGCAGACCTGCCTCCACGTGTCCCACAGGTATTTTCATATAAAAAGCGGAAAGAGCTGCCGCCATTGTTGTTGTGGTATCTCCATGCACAAGCACGGCATCAGGCTTTTCTTCTGACAAAACATCACGTATTCCAAACAAAACTCCAGATGTTATATCAAACAGATCCTGTCCCTGCTTCATTATATTAAGATCATAATCCGGTTTTATGCTGAAAAAATCCAGTACCTGATCAAGCATTTCCCTGTGCTGGGCAGAAACACATACCCTAACATGGAAATTTTTCCTATCTTCCGATAGAGCCTGGTAAAGCGGAGCCATTTTTATTGCCTCCGGCCTTGTTCCGAATATCAGAAGTATTTTTTTCATTGCCTGTTTTAACCGTTATTCCGCAGAAATCCAATATTTTTTTCCCTTCAGCATTAGTGCCGGAAAGGCCGGCAAAATATTTATGCCCTACAAGAAACACTACTATATCTGCTTTTTCATAAGCTTCCCTATATGGGGTAAGCCTAAAAACTTTATGCTCTTTCACATAAGGTTCGGATATATAAAGCTCGCAACTGGAACATGTCTGACAGACCCTTCCCACTATATGCTGCGCAGGAGATTCCCTTAAATCGTCAATATCAGGCTTAAATGCAAGCCCCATAAGGGCTATTGAAGGTTTCCTGCCATTACTGTTTTCAAATTCTACTGCAGCCTTGTGTATTTTCTCCGCACACCAGAAGGCCTTATAGTTATTTACTTCCCTCGCCTTTGATATAAGCTGCGATTCCGCTGGAAAATCCGCAGTAAGAAAATAAGGATCAACAGCTATGCAGTGTCCGCCAACGCCGCATCCAGGCCTGAGTATATGAACACGCGGATGGCGGTTGGCAAGATTTATAAGCTCCCACACATTAATACCTGCTTTATCGCACATTATTGAAAGTTCATTGGCAAAAGCTATCTCAATGTCACGGCTTGAATTTTCAGTTAACTTGCACATTTCAGCAGTTCTTGCATTTGTACGGTGAAGCCTGCCTTTTACAAACATGGAATAGAAAGCGGCTGCTTTCTCAGTGGAAGCTTCATCTATTCCGCCTATAACACGGTCATTATGTTCAAGTTCATACACAATATTTCCCGGGAGAACCCTTTCCGGGCAGTAAGCTATATAAATTTTACCATTGAGCTCAGGTCTTTTATTAAAAATCATTTTTGCCATGAGCTCTGTTGTTCCTACCGGGGAAGTAGACTCTATAATGAAAAGGTCGCCTTCTTTTAATAGCGGAAGCACCATTTCTGAAGCTGATTGCACATACTTAATGTCAGGCTCGTGATTTTCCTTGAAAGGCGTGGGAACAACTATAAGATATGTATCTGAAACCTCCGGAGTCACAGAAGCCTTAAGTTTTCCATTTGCTACAGTTTCCTTAAGATAATCACCTAAAACAGGCTCCACAAAATGAAGCTCGCCTTTCATTGTTTTTGCAACAATTTCCGGATTTATATCACATCCGTGAACCTGTATGCCATTTCTTGCAGCCACAACCGCAGTCGGCAGGCCTATATAACCGAGGCCCATAAAACATGCTCTCATAAAAAACTCCTGGGGTTTTAAAATACTGATATTTATATTTTACAATCTTATTAAGTGTAAGTTCAAAAACCCAGGCTTTGCTTTACATTTTATATTCAATAGTTAATCCGGCATGGGAAGTTTCATATTCGGATAAATTAACATTTGAAGAACGTATTCCATAATTTGCAGAAAGTATCAGTTTAAAACATTCCTTAAACGCATATTCAAAGCGCGGGCTTACAGACAAAACATTATCCTTCCGTCCGAATCTTTCATACCCTATATCTTCATATCTGACTGTAATACCAATAAGGTATTTGAGCAGAAAAAACTGTTGTGCGCCAAAAATAAAAACCGTATCAGTATAATACCTGTTGAAATTGTATGCAGTTTCCTTAAGTTTTCTCTCCGCATCCACATAAACAGAACTGCCATATCCAGGGTGTTCCCACGAAACAGACAGTTTATACCAAGGCTCATCTATATAACTATGATATCCTTTCTGGCTTTGCTTAAAATTACGCATTATATAGCTTACCGCATAAGACATTTTCAGTGTTTTGAATATGTCCCATTCCATTACAGCCCCTATAGAAGTATCTGCTGATGTGCTTTTCCTGCTGTTAGGGTATGTAAACATGCTGTATTGAAGCTTTGCGCGGAAAGTTGTTCTTCCTGAAAAATTCCAAAACGGAGCAGCCTGTATACTGAAATTATTGTAACTTGATGTTTTATTTTTCGTGTAATGATGATTGGCATTATACAGCTCAGCATCAAGCCCGAAATGCCTATGTCTCGAACTTCGATATGTAAGTATTGATATATCGCCAGTCCGGCGTTCCATGTCATCTGTTGTTATATCAAGCGGTTCAGCTGTATAAATAAAATGATTGTACCAGCTCAGATAATGGTTTCTGAGAATAAAGTCATGGGACACATTATAATAATTCTTTACTGAAGGATTCCATGAAAAAGCATTATATGATGAATAAAGATCAGAAAACAGAAATGCAGATGAATCTTCTATATCTGTATTATACTTCCATTTTATTCCAGGGGTAAAAATAACTGAGTCATACCTTTCTGTATCGCTGTAATTAACATTATCTGTAAAACTTACTCCGGCACGTAAAATAATGTCATTATGATATGCTTCCGCAGGCATTGAATAAAATACCGCGGTCAGCAGAAAAAAAAATAAATAAAAGGCTGCATTATACAGCACGCGCAGTATGTATATTTTCATGTCTTATATGAGCATGCCGCAAGAACAAAAATTAATGAGCATTACTTACATTCTAAAAAAAAGGCCAAAGTCATATCAATTTTCATTTTCCGAGCATTTCATATGCTTCATTCATGTCTATAAATGGTTTATGAGCAATTTCCTTATTTTATATAATTTAAATTACCACGATGGAAATATTTGCTAATACTCTCTTGGGATTATTGTTATTTTTCGCGCCTTTCAGTTTCGCTGCGACAGAGCCATGGTCTTTTTCAATACTGCAATCCGGCATAGTAATAGTATTTATTTTAGTTGCGACAAAAAAACGTTTTATGATACCGCCTCTGCTAAAACCTGTTTTATTTATGCTTGGTTTCCTTGCGGTCTACTCTTTTGTACAGTCTTTCACCCAAGTTTCGGTTTCAAACGGCTCAGAGCTTTATCCTACCACGCTTATACGCCTTTTCACTCTTGAACATACATCTCTGTTCCTTACATGGACAGTTTTAGTTTTTTCGATTTCACAGCTTTCAGGCACATCTGAAGACATGCGCAGATATATGCGCATTATAACATTATGCGGCCTCGCTGTAATGCTGTGCGTAGCTGTATTTCCCGGCGGCGGATATATAAAGCTTATGTCCGGCAGAACATATAATGGAGTTGGGCCTTTCTTCAATAGAAATCATGCAGCCGTTTTTATGGGCATGATTTCTGTAATAATGATGTATATGGGAATTTCCGGGATTTATCGCCACCGTAACGCAACAAAATTCAGTTCAAGATTTATCACTACTCAGGCATGTATTTCTATAACCTTTATAGGAATGATCATTGCGATTATAGCAACAAGATCACGCGGCGGCTCTGCTTCCACGCTGGCTGGCATTCTGTGCTTTGCCGCAATGTCAATATTAATACTTTCAAACTCGTTAAAGAAAAAAATCATCGGGGTCTCAGCCGTAGCTGTCACGGCAGCATGTTTAGCAGGACTTATAATAACAAATTCAGACAGCATAAACCGTTATGCACACAGAGAAAGGCCAGAATACACAAGGACTCAGCTTTATACTTCCGTACCAAAAATTCTTAAGGACTGGCCAATATGGGGAATAGGTACTGGCTCTGCGCCAATAGCCATTCCAGCATATACTGAAAAACTTCATGACTATGTATATCGTTTTCACAATGACTGGCTGGAAATGATAGCCGGCACAGGCATTTTTGGTTTTTCTGTTCTCTTATGCGGATTTCTCTGGTTTGCGTTAACAGCTAGAAAAATATTGAAAAGAATGGAAAAAAATGAAAAATTAGCCTTTGCCGGTCTTTCAAGCGCAATGCTCGTAATGCTTTTGGGATCACTTGTTGATTTTCATTTTTTTATTCCCTCAAATGCCTATCTTTTCTTCATGCTAACCGGTCTATTATGCAGCAGAGCAATTGACCAGCATTACAAAACAGTAAAATCTTCCAGAACAGACAGAATTCTGATGGCCGTTATTATCATTATTTCCTGCATAACACCCTTTAAAAAAGCCGCTGCATGGAGACTTTATCAATTCGGCAAGGAATTAAAGGCAGCACATAAATTTGAATACTTTGAAAAAGCTCTAAGATTATATCCAAGCCCATTATTTGCTTCAAAAGTGGGATTAGCATATTTAGATACAAGCCGCATAGAATCGGATTTAGGGAAAGCGCGGAATTACAAGGAAAGAGCTATGGAAATAGAAAAGCATTTCCGAACAAAATACCCCTTTGATCCGGCAATAGCATTGCTTAGCAGAAAATGTTCTGATAACAAAGGAGGAATCAAAAATGAAAAAAAACAGAACATATGATTTTTTTGTCTTTATTGCTGCATTATTATTCGCATCAGCCTGTTCAGGCAAGAGAATAGCATCCCCTGACATTGTTATATCAGGAGATGCGGCCGAAATTTCAGAGGCTGAATCAGCTGTAATGAATGAAATTTATACGCTTACTCCTGGTGATCTCATAATAGCAAATATGTATTTGGAAACGGATATGCACCGTGAAACAAGAATAGCTAGCGACGGCTCTGTTTCATTTCCGCTTATAGGAAATATTAAAATCGCAGATCTCACACTGGCACAGGCTGAGGCAAAAATAGAGGAAGTGGCAAAAAAATATTTCAAATTCCCGCATGTCACGCTTTTAATAAAGGAATATGGCAATAAAAATGTCTTTGTAATGGGACAGGTAAGAAACCCAAATGCAATTGTCATTCCTCCTGAAACACCACTCACACTGCTTGAGGCAATAACACAGACAGGAGGTTTCAATGATGTGGCAGCCACATCAAAAGTTCGTGTTATAAGAAACAGAAAAGGACGAAAGGAAGTTATACATATTGACGCATCACAGATAACAAAATACGGCAATAGTGACATGAACATACAACTGCAGCCTGGAGACATTGTATTCGTACCTATGAGTATATTCTAAAATGGAAAACATATCTGAAGAATCTTTTGAAATACAGTATTACGCAAAGCTATTGCTTAAAAATGCATGGCTTATAGCTGGCCTTACTTTTCTTGGATTAACCGGCGGAGCGATAACTAATTTTTTTATGCGACCGATGTACCGTGCCACAGTTATGTTAATGATAGAAAAACAAGATATTGCCAGCATTGAAAATCTTGCAACTTCCGGGCTTGAGTATACTGATGACGATTATTATCACTCGCAAATTATAATGATAACCAGCAATCCTATACTCAAACAGGTATGCGAGCATCTGAACCTTTCACAGTATGAACAGTTTGCGGGGAAAAACCCGGTAAGTCCTCTTCGTCGCGCCATAGAAATAAACCGCATTACGAAAAACAGGCTTATCAATCTTAGCGTAAAAGCATATGACAGGGAACTTGCCGCTGATATAGCCAATGATATAGCTCAAACATATCTAAATAATAATAAAAGCAGTCATGTATACATGGGTGAGAATGTAATAAAAGCACTGGACAGAAGCGAAATGGATCCGGCCTCAAGAAAAATTTTAGAGTCATTACCTCAGGTCGTAAATAATTCTCTTATAAAAGATCTAAAAACACAGGCTGCCAAGGTAGCCGTTGAAGTTGCTAAATATTCCGCTAAATATACAGAAAAACATCCGGAACTTATCGCTGCCAGAAAACAGCTTGCCACTATAAACGGACTTATAAAACAGGAAACAGACAAAATAGTGCGCAGCATAAAAATAGAGCTTTCTGGAAAGTTCTCTTCCAATAATATAAGAATTATAAGCCCTGCAGACCTCCCAGGTTCTCCTTTCAAACCAAGAAAACTGATAAACCTGATGTTAGGAGGAATAGCAGGTTTCTTCCTAGGGCTGCTAATAACATTCCTAATTGAATTCATGGACCAGACTGTAAAGCTGGCAGATGATCTGGAACAGAAACTGAATATAAACTTCATAGGTTATATACCGTTTGAACCAAAACTCAACACTTATGAACCTTATGAAATGATGCTTAGACCTGATGATAATCTTTTCGCTGAATGCGTGCGCAATGCACGCACCATGATGGATTTCGCGGTCAGCGACTATACAGTTCTGTTTGTAACAAGCTCATATTCATCAGAAGGCAAGACAACAACAACCGCAAATATCGCAGTGTCTATAGCGCAGACCGGAAAGAAAACCCTGCTTATAGACGGGAATCTGCGCGTACCTGAGGTTCACAAGGCATTCAGCATACCCAATGACCGTGGAGTTGCCAATCTGTGGCTGAAAAACACGGAATTGTCATCTTATGAATATAATGTGCGCCATGCGGAAAAAGTAGAAAATCTTGATCTGCTCACTGCTGGCAGACGCCAGGCCAATGTGGCCGAGTTTCTTACCAAAGAGCATGTGGAAGAGCTGCTTAACTGGGCTGTGCTGAATTATGAACGTATAATAGTGGACGCTCCACCTGTTCTTACCTCCGCTGACGCCATGATATGGGCAAAGCATATAAAACAGTGCCTGATAGTATTCAAGTACGGAAAAGTACAGATACCAAGTGCACGGATAGTCATAGACAAGATAAAGAAATCCGGAACAGCCGTAGCCGGAGGAATAATAACCTTCAGAAAAATGAGAGGTATGGAGGATGATACAGAAGATGAAGATGAATCAGAAGGCAGGATTGATGAGTAAGTTCAGGCAAAACCTGAAAACAGAGCATAAACGCACATAAATATAGAAAACAAACGCTCTTTATAAGAAGATTATTTATTATTGATTTTACAGGTTTTACGTCATGCTGAATTTATTTCAGCATCTCTGCGGCTTAAAGAGGTCCTGAAACAAGTTCAGGATTGACGCGGTAATATCTCGTCCCTTATAATTACATTGTATCAATACTTTTCTTTAAAAGAGCCAAAACAAAAAAAGCTCTAAGCTTTGAATTTCATTACCATTTAACAGCAGAAATACGCCTTATGGCTTCCTGAAGAACTTCTTCCGGCTCTGTTGTTGAAAAGCGTATATAGCCTTCACCGTGAGCGCCGAATCCTGCGCCGGGCGCGGCAAGAACGCCTTCCTGCTCCAGCATTTTTACCACGGCCTGTTCCGACGGTATATCTACCGGTGGCTTTGCCCAGATAAAACAGCTGCCTTCCGGCATGGAAAGCCTCCACCCGGCTTTTTTCAGGCCATTGCAGAAATCCTCAGCTCTCTTTTTAAACCTGCTGCGCACTCCGGGTACAATTTCCTCAAAATGATCCAGCCCGAAGGCAGCGGCATTCTGTATTGCATTGAACTGGCCGGAATCAAAATTCTCCTTTAATGCGTTCAGGGCGCATACCAGTTTTGAATTGCCTACAACCCAGCCTGCGCGCCATCCGGCCATGCAGAATGATTTTGACACGGAATAAAATTCAACGGCAATATCCCTTGCCCCCTCCGCCTGCAGAATGCTTGGGGACGGTTCTTCCGTAAAATAAATATCGCTGTATGCGGCATCCTGTGCAATAATGACTTCGTTTTTCTTTGCCCACTTTATCAGCTCACGGTAAAAATAAATATCAGCTGCTGCACCCGTAGGGTTATTCGGATAATTAAGGAAAAACAGTTTTGCTCTTTCCGCTATTTTCTGCGGTATTGCGCCCAAATCCGGCAGGAATCCGTTTTCTTCAGTAAGGGGCACGTCGTACGCTTCCCCGCCGGCAAGCACAACGCCGGTACGGTATGTGGGATATGTAGGATCAGGAATCAGGCATAAATCACCTGGATTCATAACCGTAAGCGGCAGATGGGCTATGCCCTCCTTGGAACCTACAAGAATTGAAATTTCGTCTATATAATGAAAATCAAGGCCGTGGCGGCGTTTATGCCATGCAGCAATGGCTTTGCGGAACCGTTCATTTCCCTTTGTGTTCGGGTACCGGTGGTTTTTCGCATTATGCAGTTCCTGCACAGCACATTCAACTATGCTTTCATTTGTGGGAATGTCAGGGTCGCCAACGGCGAGACTTATTATATCACGGCCTTTAGCGCGCTCCGCCCTCTCCTTGCGGTAAAGTTCTTCAAAAAGAAATGGCTTAAAGCCCTTCATTACATCGCTAAGCTCTATGTTCATAATATTTCCTATGTATATGGTATGCTTGTGCGCATCGGCTGCGGCTTAGGTTTCCAGCTAAACTCAGTTTCCTGTATTTCAACAGAGATAAACAGCAGCTCCTTAAGTATGCAGGTAACAGGGATTGAAAAAACTATGCCCCAAAAACCGGCTGCTTCCCAGCCTGCCATAAGGGAGAATACTACCAGCGCCGGATTCAGCTCTACAGCTTTTTTCATAATATAAGGCTGCATGAACCAGTCATCAAAAAAACGCAAGCCAATAAAAAACATAATTATTTTAAGCACCGGGAAAAATGAACCAAACTGAACATATGCGACTATGGAGGCAATTATTGCGCCAACAAAAGCTCCCAAGTACGGTATAAGGCCGGAAAGGCCTATTATCAGCGAAAGCACAGCCGCATAATTAATTCCCATTATTGACAGGCCAAGCCAGGCTATCAGAAAAAGAAGGAAGGCCTCTGTAAGCATGCCTCTGAGATAATTTCCTAATGAAACATCTATGCGTGCAAGAACATGCATTACAAGCTCAGTCTTCCTTGCGGGAATATGGTTCAGCACATAAGACACTACGCTGTTATTGGCAACAAGCATGAAAAAAGATATAAACGGAATCAGGAAAAGGAATGACAAAGCTGGTATTGCCCCTAATATATACTGCGGCACGGAAGTCATGAGCGGAACTATTTTACCCTGAAGCTTAAGCTGAGCGAGAAAAGGATATTTATTAACAACCTTGTCATTAATTGACTGTACAAGCACTTTTATTTTCTCAACATAAGCCGGCCAGTTTTCATGGAATGATACAAATTGTCCGCTTAGGAAATTAACGAAAATATAGGCCAATACTGAAACCGCTATGCCAGCCACAATGTATAGGGCTATAACCACCGCATAGCGCTTAAAGCCTCTTAAGACAAAGTAATTTACCAATGGATTCAGAACATAAGCAAGAGCGGCGCTTAAAATAAATGGCAGAAGAGTATTCCTTGTTATTATCACAAGGTAAAGCAATACCAAAAGCATTATGCCGGGAATTATAAACTGGGCATAACGTCCAGAGCCATTAGCAGTCATTTCAATCCCGCCTTTTGCTCAATGTCATCCAGCATTTCGCGAAGCCTGGCAGAGATTATTTTAGCCAGCTGCGTAGAAATAATAACGCCTATGGAAGGCTTAGAATAAAGCAAAGCTTCAAGCTTTATCTTAAACAGAAGAAAGACATGAGAATCTTCGCCAGCAATTGCCGTTGTAGTCCTAGGGCGTTCCTCCAATAATGCCATTTCTCCAAAAAATTCGCCAGGGCTTATTGAAGATATTTTCTTCTTTGAACCGTCAGGCGCATTTCTAAAAAGATCAATGCGTCCTGAAGAAACTATGAAAAGCGCCCGGCCTATCTCCCCTTCAGAAAAGACTGTTTCCCCTTTTACATAAGAGCGCTCCTGAAGAGCATCCAGCACATATATAATACTGCGCAAAGGGATTTTCTCAAAAAGTTTCGTTGAATGGAGAAAAGAGATCTTTCTCTCTATTTCCTCATCCTTGAAATACTTTAAGAAAAATGGAAATTTCATTTTTTTCTGCTGAGCTGGGACACAAAACCGTAAACAGCGGCAGCGCCCTTAAACCAGGCATTATTAACGATGTTTGATACATTTTTAACGCTGGTTACCACAGGGTCCAACGCTTCCAGCTTGCTGTCAGCATTTAAAGCCAAATATTCCACTGCCTTGCCGGTATGAGTAAACTGCCTAAGAGTAATGATAGCCTGAATCATCAGCCCCGTAAAAGCCAATGTGGCTATAATAGCGCAAATCATCAGAACAATTTTCATAACAGAATCTCCAGGCGGAATATGCTGATTCCGCTAGTATATTATTTATAATTATACGATAAATTAAAATAAATATAAAACACTGTTTTTTTTCAGCTGAACACGATATTGAGAGAAATTATCAGGACTCAGCAATAGTCCAAGCAATTTTTATGCTAAAGCAATTATCGGATATAAAAAGGAGAGACTAACTGGGCAAAGAGGGAATCGAACCCTCATGGCCATAAGGCCGCAGGTTTTTGAGACCTGTGCGTCTACCAGTTCCGCCACTTGCCCGTCTTTACAACGCTGGAACAGAATTTTTGCAAATTCTGCTGATAACATAGTTATTTTACAAAAAAAATGCAATTTAGGCAAAAATCATTCTCGCATTTGAAGATTTTTAAGGCCTATTTTCCATGGGATCCATACTGCTAGGAAATTTACCAGCAAAAAACCTATTGTGCAGCTTGTTATTCCAAACAATCGCCAGCGGGTCATGGGCCCGGCGAATCCGCCAAGATAATGAACATGAACAGGCCAAGCCTCTATGCCGACTATAAGGCCCAGATAAGCCATGGAGGCGACCATATAAAAAAATCCGCCATAGGAAGATTCCAGCTTATGAATATTCTCCACATTAAAATCAGGGAAAATAGCGCCAAAGCCTATACCCATAGCCGTAACGCCTATTGTTATGAACAGTATTGAAACCGTGGAAAGAACAGAAACAAATATGTCCGCTTCAAGTATATGGTTTGACAGCACTATTAGCACTACGCCGATAAGCATTGCCGAAGGCAATGCCACCAGAAGCTTTTCAAGCATTATTGCTTCAATTTTTACCGGCAGGCTGCGCATTAAATGCCAGCATTTTCCCTCCATGCTTATTGCCGGGAAGGTAAAGCGCAAGCCTATTGCAGCCACAACAAATCCGGCGGAAGTTATGTTCAGAAAACAGATAAAATTCTTAACGCTTGGAGTATCCAGCGGCAGCTGCTTTATGCTAAACAGATATACCGAAACAAGAGCAAGTATGAGTATTATCTGCGACCAGTATTTCGCATCCCTTAGCACCATAAGCCTGTCTTTCCAATACAGCGAAAGCTGAGCTGCCAGTCCGGGGAAAAATGAGATTAATTTCTGCTCCAGGAATTTTCCCCTTCCGCCCTTAAATCTGGGAGATCCTTGAGCGCCATTAAAGCCTCGCATATAGAAAAAATCGCATACCCAGGCCATAAAGCAATAAACAATAGCGGAACAGGCTATCAGCAGGCCTGAATAGCCGGCAAAAACTGCCCATTTCCCAGCTGAAAAAGCTATCATAGCCTTGGTAACCCACCAAGACGGGAAATATGGAGCCGTAGGGGCCTGCAAATATTGTATATATTGGGCTATAACCTGCATTGAATCGGGGTGAAGCAGTTTTTCAGGCTCAGCAAAACGGAACATAACATATACAAAGGCTACCGAAAGGCTGCCCAGAACCCATGTTATGTCTCTCGTGCGCGAAGAAGGAAAGGCATACATTACAAGCAGGCTGAAAAAAATGCCTGCCGCAGCAGCAAGCATCACAAAAGGAATCATCAGAAAAAGATATGATGCGGTAAAGCCTAAGCTTAATCCTTTTACCTGCTGCAAGGCAATCACAAAAGGAAGCACAGCCACAACTAAAGTCCAGGATGAAAAAATAACTGTGTCTGCCGCCTTATCCATAAATACAGTTCTCCTGGAAAGCGGACATGAGAAAAGAAATTTAAGGTCAAAAGAATAATACAGCGTAGTCATGGAAATGATTATTGATGAAACAATAATCATTGCGAACATCATCAGCAGCAGCATTCCTGTAAGCTTCCAGGAAAGTATGGGGCCTATCAGCTGAACTTCTTCCAGATATTTAAGAACCTTGTGAAAGCCAAAATACATTACTATTAGAAGGCATAGCCCTGCGAAACCCAAAGCTGCGCTTTTTACCAGTTCCCAGCCGCGCACCGAATTCATGTCATTGTATGCGCAGCGCAGTTTATTAAGAATTAACAGCTTAATCATGGCTTTGTTTTTCCGTAAGCTTCAGAAAAACATCCTCCAGAGATGAATCAGAGCCTGAATGAGCAGCCGCCTTAACATCTTGAACTGTTCCCCTGGCAATCAGCTTCCCTTCAAAGATTATGCCTACCTCAGAGCAAAGCTTTTCGGCCATATCCAAGATATGCGTGCACATAAACACTGCTGCTCCGCCTTTTGCCATCTCACCAAGAAGATTCTTAAAACGCCTTATGCTCTTAGGGTCAAGGCCCACCGTAGGCTCATCAAAAAGGATAGCCTTAGGCTTGCGCAAAAGCACACTGGCTATAAGCAGCTTCTGCCTCATTCCATGTGAATACCCCTCAAGCAGGCCGTCTGAAACGTCTGTAAGGTCAAACATATCAAAAAGCTCAGGGATGCGTTTTTTCTGTTCTGTCTCCGGGACACGGTAAATATCGCCTATAAAGCGAAGAAACTCCCAGGCAGTGAGCTTGGGGTAAACAAAAGGCTCATCCGGTATATAGGCCAGATTTCTCTTTGCGTCTTCAGGCTGCTTATCCACATCAAAGCCGGCTATTGACACGCTGCCTGAAGAAGGGCGCATTATGCCTGAAAGAATTTTGACGGTTGTAGTCTTTCCAGCACCGTTCGGGCCAAGAAAACCGAAAATCTCTCCGGGCTTTATATGAAGGCTCAGGCCATCTACGGCCTTAAAATCACCGAATGTCTTGGTAAGATTGCTGATATTTATCATAAAGTTGCATAAACGAGGTTTAAAAATAAAATCCCCCGCAGCAGGCAGGGGATTTTCAATGATAAGTTAAAGGCAAGGCCTCTCACTCTTCGCCAGCTTCGCTAAGGCGGAAGCGTTTTTCAACATAGCTTTTTACCTCATCGCCTTTTACAAGCTGAGTAAGCATATAATTAGCAATAGCCGTATATTTTGTCCTTACGATCTCTGTCATGAAACTGCCGGCTTTCTTATCATCTGCCTTAATGCCAGCAGCTTTCAGCAAGGCGCCTATCTCATCAGGCGTAACCTTTACATTAGTCATAAGGTATTCGCGATATTTGGCTACAAGACGCTGATATTTTCTCCATGACTCATATTCATGCGGGCTCATGCCAAATTCGGAAGAAATTGTCTGCACATAAGCGCGGGGACTAAATCTCCCTTCATCAAGAAAAGCCGGAGTGTTTTGTATTTCAGCCGCCACCTCAAAATCAGTAACGACAAGACCTGCTTTCTGAGCCTCCTGATAAAAAAGCTCATCCACAACCATAGACTGGAAAACCTGCTGATAAACGCCTTTCCTAATCATGGAATTTATTTCCACGCCGGAATCGCGTAACTGTGAAGTCATTTTATTAACTTGCAGAGTAAAAATTTTGTCAGAAAGTTTCTGGCCTCTTACTTCGCCTACAGAACCATAGGACGAGCTTGAGCCAAGGCCAAAGAAGACGAAAATTCCTAAAAGGAATGCGACTACCGTGCCGATAAAAATAGGTTTGCGATGTCTTGAAAGAAATCCGATCATAATTTATTTTATTGCCTCTGTCGCAGCCAGCGCTGATTTTTCCGTATGCGCAAAATTTGAATTCATTTCGCAGCGGCCATTAAAAAGAGCTCCCTCTTCCATGAGCATTCTCTTGGTTTTTATATCTCCATCAACCCTGCCGCCGGCAAGCAGTTCCACGCTTTCTATGGCAGTAACATTTCCTGCCACTATTCCGCTGATACAACAGGCTTCGCAGTTTATATCGCCAGTAATCTTGCCGTTTTTGCCTACTGAAACTGTTTTTGCCTCAAAGACAGAGCCTTTAACCTGTCCGTCAACCAGGACTGAGCCTTTTGTGGTAAGAGTGCCCTCAAAGAAGGCCTCATTTCCTACTATTGTGTCATTGTTTTTTGTTTCAAATAATGCCTTAGACATATCTTAACTCCGAATTAAAGAACTGAAAATATTCCGTCGTACAGATCGGAAAAATTGGAATCCTCGCTCATATTGTTTTTCACATAAGGCATAGGATTGCGGGGAATGCCTCCAACCCATACTTCATAGTGAACATGGCTGCCCGTTGAAGTGCCTGTAGTGCCCATTTTGGCAACTTCCTCGCCGCGACGCACCCTGCGGCCAGGCTTAACCAGTATCTGGCTCAAATGGCCATAAAGAGTTGAATATCCAAAACCATGATCTATGAGAACGCAGAAACCATATCCTTGCGCCCATTTGGCATAACGCACCACGCCATCCGCAGTGGCAACTATAGGCGTGCCGGCTGAATTGGCTATGTCAACGCCTGAATGCCTGTAGCTGGTAAGGCCGAGGGGATGCACTCTGTATCCGAAAGGAGAGGTTACCCTGCCCTGAGCCGGCCAGCCTCGCGGCGTTGCCCTTGTGCTATTGTGCCTGTCTGTAAGATAAATAGTTATTTCGCCAAAGCTGGAAAGCCTGCGCTTAGATTCCCTGGTAACTGACTTCATGGCTTCAGAAAGCTCTGCTTCCCTTATCTCCGCCGCATGGGCCGAAATCTGATTCCGGAAATTCTCCATGTCGCGCGGGCTAGGACCGCCTACTCCTTCCTCAAATCCAGATGAAGGATCATCCCTCAAGCCCAAAACCTGGCGAATCTGCTTATCTGTTTTTTTTGTCATTGCAAGATAATTCATGCCGTCTTCTATGTCTCTGGAAATTTTTTCCATTTTTTTCCTGAGCTCCGCATTATCCTGCTTGGTTATATAATAGTCCAAATGCCTGGCCGCCACAACGCCAGCCCAAACTGTTATGGCAGTCCAAATGAACCCTCCCAAAATAAGAAGAAACATGGGAGGATTGACACGCATTGAATTCATGCCATTGTGAGGTATTATATATACGCTCACAGGCTTCACGATGTCTTTAAAAAACTTAACTATCCGGCCAAAGTTATTTATTATCATAACAGTAATATCAGCAGAAAAGACAATTCTGTTATTATATTATACATAAATTCCTGTACAAAACTAATCCTCAAAAGGCATTCCGGCGGAAGAATTTGCGGCAGAAGCGCCGCGGGTGCTAAATGCGCTTTTTGGCACGGACACAACCTTTGCGGGACTGCCTTGAGACGAAGCGCCTAAGATGCCATTTCCAGCCGGCTGCACATATTTAGAATCATCGTCTCCAGATGCAGACTGGCCTGCTGAACTTCCAGAAGAAACCTGCAAGCTGAAAGATTTTGGCAGCTGGCGCACGGAAGAAGATTTGCCAGTCCCATACATTCCGCTCAGCTGAGCAACAATTTTCATAAACTCAGGATTATTCCTGTATTTTTCAGCTACAGCCTTTGCCCTTGGAGATTTACTTACTGCTTTAAAAGCAGCCATGGGATTTTTACTTATATCAGTGCCCGTGTCCTGTTTTATCGCTTCAGAAATTTCCATCATATAGGCCTGATAAACAGGCGAAGCCATTAAATCATTCATTTGCTTTATTACAGCTGCAGGGTTTTCAGGTTTTTGCGCATCTATTACGGCAGAAGGATTATTGTTCTGTTCCTGAGGTAAGTCCTTTTCCATTTCCGGCATTGTAACAAATCCAATGCTGCTGCCTTGCGGCTTTTCCGTAGGGAAAAGCTCAGAAGCATCAGCGCTTTTGCCGATTGCCCTATTTTCAGGAGTATCAGAAGTGTCTGCCTCCTTAGGGCGAAACATATTCTCCAGCATCAGTCCGGTTTGAGAATTTGGAGATGAATATGAACGGCCGTACATTGAATCTCCAACCATGCTCACAGCCAAAGCAGCTATTTTGTCTTTAGCTGCGTAAACAAGGCAGAGCAACATAATAATAAATACTGTGCCTTTAAACATTAAACCTATATTTGGCTTAAACAAGAATCTGCTCATATTTTTATAATTGTCGCAATATTGCTCATTTCATTACTAGCCTGCGCACTATTTTCCGCAGCGCTGCCAGTTCCTTTAATTTGTTTTTCCATAATATTAAGCATTGCATAAGACTGCCATCTCAGTTAAAACAGTTGACAATTCGTCTCAATTCTTAATACAATATAACTATAGCAAAAAAATGTATGCAAATACTTTTTTTTGTTTTAAGATGTAAAAGTCCGCTGCCCTCATCGTCTAGTGGCCTAGGACGCCGCCCTTTCAAGGCGGAGATCATGGGTTCGAATCCCATTGAGGGCGCCAAAAACCGGTTTTCTTAAAAGAAACCGGTTTTTTTTAAGACGGGGCATGGTGAAATGGTTCTCACGCTTGCTTTGGGAGCAAGAGTTCCCGGTTCGATTCCGGGTGCCCCGATTTT
>JAILAB010000003.1 GCA_024681855.1 Elusimicrobiales bacterium | reverse complement strand
CTCGCCCGGGGTGATAAGCTATCAGGTGTCTGAGCCAATGAAGATGGTAACGAAGATATACGAGCCTGGCACAGAGATAACGGGATTCCAGGAGCCTCCGGGGTTAGTGAAGCGCATAATAGGCGTGAGGTCAGCCCGCACTCCGATAACGGAGATATGGGATGGCACGGATTTGAGCATGTTCCCAGTAGATGACGGCACATACGTGTTCAGCATATTCGGCACTACAGTCACTACCGCAGTAAGCGGTTTAGACGGTTCATTAACGATGGCGGTTCGCAAGGATTATGACACGGAGCTTTACCAGGCGCCTTCCGCGTATACAATACCTGTTGCCCGCGGTGGCTCAATAGACGTGTGCGGCAGCTTTGAAAATGATTCTTATTTTGCGCCGAACCCATATATTGAGAAAAACGGCTGGTTCCGCATACCCATAAAGGCCACAGGAAATGTGGATTTGAAAATATATAATCTGGCCGGGGATTTAGTGTATCAGAAGAATTATGGCAAGAGAGGCGCGGATGAGTCAATCAATGGCAAAGGAAAGTGTAATGCGGCTCATACCCATGAAGCCTGCTGGCCGAAGGTAAATATGAGCGGCAGAGAGGTGGCCAGGGGCGTTTACTTTGCTGTTCTTAGGTTTGAGGCAGCGGAAGGATCTAAGGCAGTGTGTCAGACTGTAAAGAAGATTCTGATTCCGTAAGGATAAATATATGACTACAAAAAGACGAAACATTCTTACTCTGATTTCTGCTATTCTTTTTACAGCCACAGCCGCTTTTGCTTCTGAAGAAATAGACATAGGCACTGATGCTGGTGCCTTTATGAAGATTCCTATCGGGGCGCCACGGGCTCAGGCTTTAGGAAACACTGGTGTTTCCAATACTGAAGGTGCAGAATCTCTTTTTATCAATCCTGCGGGCATAGCGGCAAGCCATATGCGGGAAATATCTTTTTCGCATATGTCATGGTTTCAGGATTATTCAGGCAATAATCTTGCTTATCTGCATCCTTTCCAGACAAATAAATGGGTCTTTGGAGCCAATGTTTCTTATTCTTCCATAGATAATTTTGATAACCGTGATAGCGAAGGCGTGCCTATGAATGATGATATCATAGTAAAGCATGGATACATAACGCTTTCTCTTGCGCGTGAATTTTTCATGGAAAGGCTTTTAGTTGGCGGCAGCGTTAAAGGCGTTCTTGAAGATAATTATGTGAAAGAATATAAAAACGTGGTTTTTGATGCCGGAGCCATTTTAAGAATAGGCAGAAGGCTTTCCCTTGGTTTATCCTCCTTGAATATGAGCGGGGGAAAAGAAATTGTTCAGCTTCAAAGGGCAGGAGCTTCTTTACGCTTTAATTCTTACATTACTGTTAACGTAGAGCATAAGTCATACTCAGACCGTGACAGCATTATTGCCAGCGGTGTTGAGGTTTCCTTGCCTGAAGAGCTTCTTCAGGTAGGGAAAGTTTCGCTTAGGGCAGGCTATAGCCCTAGCGATGATCTTGGTAAAAACAGGGATGATAAAACATTGGATACGCTCGGAATGCAGGAAATGGCAGGCTGGTCATTCGGCTTAGGCCTTTATAGCGCCCAGGCTTTAGGATATGGCGTTGGTTTAGATTATACTTTCGTACCGTCTGGCGCATTAGGTAAGATAAGCCAGGTTGCTGTGAGATTCCAGTTCTGATTTTTTTGAGGCAGGCTATGTCTTTTGCTATTATAAATAGAAGAAACAAAAAGAAAAGGGCAGGCCAGACCGCAATTGAGTATATGCTGGTTACTGTATCTTTGCTGTTTGTTTTTAGCATTATGTACAAAGCATTGCAGTTTTCCATAGGTAATCAGTTTGAACGCGGCGGAAAAGTTATAATGAAAGTATACATTGAAGATTACAAATGAATTAAATCGCAGTTTAAAATTGGAGGAGAGTATGAATAAGTATTTCAAAAACAGGAAAGGTCAGAACACTGTTGAGTATCTGCTGATGCTTACGGTTGTGGTTGGCGTTGTTCTTGTTGCTGGCGCAGCTTTAAAGAAATTTATGCCTGGTTTGTTTGAGCAGATTCAGGGCATGATTAGCGGAGCTGCCGGCAATCTCGGCGGCGGCGGCAACTAAGGATTATCTTCTTTCCGGCCTTCTTTTCTGTAAGAAAAAAGATCAGAGGGCCGGAATTAAGAAATATTCATGATGAAGAAAAAGATCATTTCAGTTTCAAAAAAAACAGGACAGGTTACCGTGGAGCTTATGCTTGTCCTTCCTGTTTTTTTTCTGATGCTTTTCTTTATCATGGAGATAGGAAACCTTGGTTTTCAGACTATTTTGGCGCATCATTGTGCTTATGAGCTTGCCAGAATAGGCTCTTTGGTAGCTGGCCCTACTGGTTATGACAGCTCTGATTCCCTCAGTGATACGGGCAGGGCATTGCGTAAGATGCAGTCTGTGGCTAAGGAGATGTTTCCGCACTCTAATGTCAGGGTGGAAGGACGCACGCAAACCACTACATGGGATAAACAGGCTAGAAGAACGAATGAGGATCTTATAGTTACCCTGCATTATCCGGCTAAGCTGATTTTCCCTGGTTCAAGCCATGTTTTTGCTGATAGGCCTAAAGAACACAGGATAAAAAATTTAACAGTGACTGTGCGTATGCCGATAGAGAAGCCGTTCTTAGATTGAGCATAGCATGTTTTAGTAAATTAATTGGAGAAAGTTAATATGGAAAAAAAAGGTGTAATGCTGCCCGTCGTTTTTGCCATTATGGCAGGTATCATTTACTGGTGGCTGCTGAACTCAAAGCAGAATGCCCTCAATGCCCAGCTTGAAAGAACGACAATTCTAGTTGCTAAATTTGATTTGCCTCCGAGGACAGTTATGAACGTTGACCTTGTGGAAACTAGGGAAGTGCCTCGCGTATATCTTGAGCAGGATGCTTATGAAGTCAGAAGCCAGTCTGATATAAAAATGGTTTCCAATCTTGTAACGGCAATACGAATCCCTAAGGGCAATCAGATAACACAATCAGCCCTTACATCCTTAAGCCCTGAAGCCGGACTTAGTGTAAAGGTGCCTCCTGGCTACCGTGGTTGCATTCTTCCGCTTGACAGTGAAATGCTGAAGCTGCTCAAGCCTGGCGACCATATAGACGTTCTTGTGACATTTGATGCTGTAATGGGAGATAACCGTAAGGAAAAAGTAACTGCAACCATTCTTCAAAATGTTCTTGTTCTTGGCGTTGGCGCTGATCTGGGCCAGGGGATGTCAGCCCAGCAGCTTAAAGCTAAACAGAAAGCTGCTTCCGCTGATCAGGCATTTTCAGATAAGATGGGCATAAGCCTTGCGCTTAATCCGAATGAGGCTCAGTACCTTGCTCTTTCCCAGCAGCAGGGAACTGTTTCTATAGTTGTCAGAGGTCTTGGAGATGTAGAGCTTCATCCTATGGAAATTGCTTCTTTCAAACGTCTGGTTAAGTAAAATTTAACGGGGAAATTATGAAACGATTATTGCCTGCCCTGCTATTCTTTATGTCTTTCGCTCCGCATGCATATGCGGCAAATGAAATGATTGCCGTAAGCGCAGACATTGTGGAAATAAGCGGATCCATACAGAAAACAAGGGGATTTCAGTGGAACACTTTTTTTGATTTCACGGAATCCGCTGTAAAAGGAATAGTTAGACTTGGGGATTTTGAACGCACTACGCAGCTTGGGGCATCATTAAAGCTTTTGGAAACGGAAAGCAAGGCTCAGATTCTGGCTAATCCTAAGGTTATTACTAAGACAGGCCAGCAGGCTAATATAACCGTCGGCGGAGAAGTTCCAATCCCTTATGCTAACTCTTCCGGCGGTATTGGAGCTGATTACAAGAAATATGGCGTTGTCTTAAACGTTCTTCCAATAGTTATCCCTGAAAGAAGGAATTCTGTTGATATTCAGATAAGCCTTGAAATTTCAAATCCAGACTATTCAAAGACTGTGACTGTTTCAGCCACTACAATACCCACGCTTGTAACGCGTCAGCTTCAGACAGAAGTTGAAATTAAAAGCGGAGAAACAATAGTTATAGGAGGATTAAAGCGAAGCACCTATAACATTTCTAAGAATAGGGTTCCTGTAATCGGCAGCCTGCCGCTTATAGGCAAGCTTTTTAGTTCCACTGATATAGTGGAAGAGCAGAGTTCGCTGTTTCTCTTTGTAACTTTTGACATAATCAAATAAAAGCGGATATAAAATTATGGTAGCAGATGCGCAATCTAGAGTTATAACTTTTTCCGGACCTAAAGAGGGTACAGGCAAGACAACCATTGCCATGAATTTGGCTTTGGCTTGGGCTAATCAGCAAAAACGCCCGGTTCTTGTTATTCCGTTAGACCCTTTATGCCGTCAGGAACATGCGGCTATGCTTGGCTTGCGTCCGCCTACCATGGTAGACATACTTAATACGCTTGGCAAGGACTCTCTTAGCGCAGCTGGCGTTCTTTTGCGCGGTAAAATTCCTTTGTCTCCGTTTAATGTCGGAGTATTGCCACTGAGCCGCCGCCGTTCAGAGACGGACAGGCTTTCCCCTGAAATACTTTTGTCTCTGCTCCCAAGGCTTGCGCAGACATATGATTTGTTTTTTGATGTGGACCCGTTTTTCCCAATGCAGGTATTCGCATTTGAAATATCAGACCTTGTTTTCTGGGTTACAAATTCAAATGCCAATGCCTTGAATGCTACGGCATCCGCTTTTAGGGATATAAATGAAATGCATTTCCCGGCAAACCGTTTCGCAATCGTAGATAATTTCTATGATATGCCTGGAGCTCTCGCAGCTAAGGAAATAGAGAGATTTTTTAGGCAGATGAACCGCGAAGTGCTTACATATATGCCATGGGAAGATGCCATTCCCGGTCTTGCCAATCAAAATCAGATTCTTCTTACTCAGAATAATACATGCCAGTGGATAAGGCAGCTTGGAGTTCTGCTTGAACGCCTTATAGAGCTGGTGCCGGAAAGAAAAGACTGGGTATCAAGCGTTTCTACGGCAGAATTTGCACGCACAGCCGCTGAAAAGTGGCAGAGTTCCGGGCTTGCCCAAAATGTCGGCGGAGCTGTTGCCTCCTCTGGAGGCGCGGTTTCTCCCGGAGCAAAGAAACCTGCATTTTCGCAGCGCGAAGATGTTCCTGAATGGTGGGAAGAAGCCAAAGTCCGCGTTCACAGGAATGTGGTTTCAGCTTTGGAGACAAAACGCATAAAGATTTCTGACGATCCGGCAGCCAATGCTCAAACGAGAAAAGAGGTTGATGTCATAATAAACGGCCTTATTGACAAGGAGCCGGATTTGCAGCTTACCCGTGAGCAGCGCATTCAGTTTATCAATGAACTGCTTGACGAAATTATGGGTCTTGGACCTCTTGAAGAGCTTATGCGTGATCCGGCTGTTTCAGAAATCATGGTGAATGCTGCCGACAAGATATTTACTGAGCGTGCCGGTAAACTTACGCTTACAAGATTTAAATTCCGTAACGACGAGCAGGTTGTGCAGGTAATCAAGCGTATTGTTGCTCCGCTTGGCCGTCGTATTGATGAATCCGTTCCGCTTGTTGACGCACGTCTGAAAGACGGTTCACGTGTTAATGCTGTAATTGCTCCTTTGGCCGTGTCCGGCCCTACGCTTACAATCCGCCGCTTCTCAAGCCGGCCTTTAAGCGACAAAGACCTTGTGTCCAAGGGCAGTATCTCGCAGAACTGCGTGGACTTCCTGAAAGGCTGCGTGAAATTGAGAAAAGACATTATTATTTCCGGCGGAACAGGAACCGGAAAAACAACATTCCTTAACATGTTGTCCAGTTATATTCCTCCCGGTGAACGTATTATTACCGTTGAAGACGTCGCTGAGCTCCGCCTTCAGCAGGAACACTGGGTGCGTCTTGAAAGCCGTCCGCCTAACGTAGAAGGCAAGGGTGAGGTTACAATCAGGGACCTGGTCAAGAACTGTCTGCGAATGCGTCCTGACCGCATTGTCGTAGGTGAGGTCCGCGGAGCCGAGGCTCTGGACATGCTTCAGGCTATGAACACGGGACATGAAGGCTCCCTGGCAACTATTCACGCCAATGCTCCCCGTGAGGCTCTTACCCGTATGGAAACGCTTTGTCTTACTGCTGGAGCGGAACTTCCTATATGGGCTCTGCGCGAAATGATTGCGTCTGCTGTTCATATGATAGTTCAGCTTACCCGTTTCTCAGACGGTACACGTAAAATCACTTCAGTTACTGAAATTACGGGCCGTGAGGATAATCAGATTACCATTCATGAAATTTTCAAGTACACACAGACCGGAATAGATCTTTCCACCGGAAAGGTTTTGGGCAAATTCTCTGCCACTGGCGCTCCGCCTAAATTCTTTCCTGACTTTGCCACCAGAGGCATTGATATGCCGGTTGAGATGTTCTGGAGCGATGAGCAGCGAAAGGCTCGGGGATTAGATAAATGATTATGCTGAAAAAAATTCTGATATTATCGGCCTTTGTTTGTTTCTCCGCCATGCCGGCTGAGGCTCAGTCTACAGGCATGTTTTCCAAGCAGGTAATGAACAATGTCATCTGTGCTGCTACAAAAATGCAGCTGTTTTATCATTATTTCGGCTCAGAGCAGGATGAGACTGTTAAAAATTACCAGCAGAAAGGCGTGTGCGGTAATGCCCGCTATATAATGCCGGCATGGATTGACGCCAAGCGTCCTGAAATGCTTAACCGTAAAGTATGGAGAGATCCTGAGGAAGGTGTTCTTTCTGAAGCTGCGGTGTGGCAGACGCCAATATCTATTCTCTACGAGTTTTTTGATGTTACAAGAAAAACTTTCCCCAGCGATTTTGGCGGCGCGGGTTTTCCGCCTGGCATGCTGGTTAAAGAATATTCAGACATACGCATACGTTTTCAGCTTTCATTAGACAGACTTTATCGCGCTCGCACAAAGGATTTCATAATGGGCGACTCCATGCAGGGAAGAGGCCGTACAATTATGGCCCAGTTCAACCTGCTTTTAAAGGAAATGGAGTCTGTATCTGATGCAATTTCCAGTGCGGATTCAAAACGCTTTTCCCAGGCAATATCAGCTGCGGCAGTCCTTTCTCAAGATTCTTTTGCAATGCTGTTCAGGGCTCCAAGGGTATATCAGCGCCCTCCGCAAGAATCCTCAGTTCAAAAAATGATTCATGTTGGCCTTACCGTATTTGGAATGTTTCTTATGTTCCTTGCTGTACGCATGCTCATGGCAGATACCAAGGCTGTAGTGGCAGGAGACAAGGTTGATAAGTTCAATTCTAAGGTTGTTAAGTACCAGGAAGCCTTTCAGAGGCAGTTTATTAAAGTTAATGTGAAGTATCTTATGCTTGCGCCAGCCGGCATTTTTGCTGTATTAGGCATGCTGTTTTCAATGAATCTGATTGTGGCTTTAGTGTTTGCGGCTCTTGGCCTTTATTTGGGTTATGGCCTTCCTGAAAAAGTTCTTGCGCACATGAAAGCTAAAAGGGGTTTGAAGATTGACGGACAGCTTATGGACAGTTTGGTTCTTATGTCAAACTGTCTGCGTTCTGGTTTGGATATTGTGCAGGGCTTTGACATGGTTTCAAAAGATTCTCTGCCTCCTATATCCGATGAGTTTGGTCTGGTCATAAAAAATTATCAGCTTGGCATGACTTTTGAGAAAGCTCTTGGAGTTATGGAAGAGCGTGTTGACTCTAAGATGCTTTCGTATATGATCCGATCCATTGTTCTTCAGAGACAAATTGGCGGAAACCTTACTAAAGTTTTTGAGCGCATTGTCAGTGACATACGTGAAGAGTCTAAGCTTGACGAGAAAACAAAAGCTATGACTGCTCAGCAGACAATACAGTCTTATGTCGTAGGCGTAATGCCATGGATGATGACCGGTGTTATGTTCTTATTTCAAACAGAAACAATGGTAAAGTTCTATACAAGTCCTGTAGGAATGGCAGTTCTTCTTGGTTGTATTATTTGGGTAGGAATTGGAATGAAGCTGGTAGCCGCTGCCGGCAAGATAGAGGTTTGAGGTCTTAGTTTAAAATGCCTGAAAATTATTTTAATATTGTCCTTTTACTCCTTAAAATTTCCGGAGGCTTTGCTGTTGCCATGGCTGCTAAGCGGCTTGCCTCCCCAAAGGAAGAGTCTCATTCCGCAATGGCTGACATCAGCGATATGGGGACAAAAGATTCATCCCCGTTCGCCAGGCTTGAAAACAGTTCCAATCCAATGGATAAGCTGTGTTTCTTCATTGGGCGCACTCTCAATCAGGAAGAAGTGATGGAAGAGATGTATACTCAGCTTGGGCGGCCGTCTAACTTAGACTCTTTAAAAATGGTTCAGCAGAAAATTAAGTTTTCCTTTATTTTGGGAATATTGGGCTGTCTTCTCGCCGGATGGGGCGGGATAATCGGCTTCCTTATAGGTTTTATCCTTCCTGATTCCACATGGCGCAGCAAGATAGCTAAACGCCAGAAAGATATTATTCGCGGCTTTCCTACATTTGTGGATTTGGCAGCACTCATGATAGAGTCTGGCCTGGATTATATGAGCGCTTTTGAGAGAATAGTAAAAATTTCTACTGAAAAGACTGGATGGGAAACTGAAGTGGAAAAAACAATTAATGAGGTTCAGCTTGGTTATTCCAGGCGCGATGCTCTCCACCGCATGTCAGACCGAATAGGTTTGCAGGAGATACGCTCATTTGTTGGTCTTATCGTTCAATCTGATGAACTGGGAACAAGTCTTGTAGAGCTGCTCCGCAATTATTCTGCGGATATGCGTTTCCGCCGTCTAAATAAAGCTGAAAAAATGGCAGCTCAGGCATCAACAAAGATGCTTATACCTATGTTTGTTTTCATATTTCCCACAGTGTTCATTATGATGCTTTCCCCAATGGTAATGGATTTGATAAACGGGGGCATGCCTTTCTGAGGAAAAAGCTTATGAAAAAATATACACTTTTCCTGCTTTTCATGCTTGCGGCTGTCATTCCGGCATCTGCGCAACAGGCTATGCTTTTGCATGGCGGAGGAGAGGAAGGACTTTTTCTTGACATGCATAGGTCTGGCATAGGAAGTGTTAACGAATACGAGGAAAAAAAGAAGTTTTTTGATATGGTTAAACTGGAGAAGCAGAAACTTCAGGATACCATGCTTGATAATATATGTGAAAATGCTTATAAGTACTATCGTTCTGGCAATTATGAGGCTGCAAGGGAGCTTGCCGGAAAAATTCTTTCTATTAATTCACAGCATGAAGATGCAAAGACTCTTTTTGAAGCAACAAGCCAATTAAGAAATACTGGCTCCTTCACTTTAGAAAAAGAGAAAAATATGTTGAATGAAAGATTCAAATCTTCATTAGCTCTTTATCAGGAAGGGAGAATTGTAGAGTCATATAAAAAAATGTATGAAGTTGTGAAACTTTCACCTTCAAACATAAAAGCACGTTATTGGTTTAATAAGATGCGTGAAGATCTTTGCCAATACTATTATGATAAAGGTCTTGAGCTTTATGAAGCCCGCGATCTTAAGGGATCTTTGGAGAATCTTTATGCCTCGCTCATGATAAAGCCGCAGAATCCGGCTAATATAGAATGGATTACTAAAATAGAGGAAGAGTTGCGCCAGCAGAAATCCAATCAGCAGCTGAAACAGGCTCTTGATGATTATTCTAAGGGCAAAATACTTGCCGCATACCGAGGCTTGCAAAAAGCTCTTGAAATTCAGCCTGGAGACAGCAAATCTTCAAGGCTTCTTGCTGAAGTCAAGGGCGAAATTGAAAACGGTTATATAGAGAACGGAAAAAAACTTTATGGCGCCCGTAAGTACACATCTGCAATAGGTGAATGGAATAAGGCGCGCCCATATAGCGTAAATCCGGATTATCTGAATCAGCTTGTTGCAAGGGCAAAACAGCAGATGAAGCGCGAAGCTGCAGAGAAGAAACGCAGGGCTGAAATAGCAGAACGCCGCAGAAAAGCTGAAGCTGCCAGGAGAGCAAAAGAGGCTGAAGAAAGAAGAAAGGCTGAGGAAGAAGCAGCGCAAAAGGGTATTTCCGTTGATGAGCTTGAGCAGAAGCCGGCAGTAAGCGCGGAGAATAAATCTCAGGCTCAGCAGCATTATATTGAAGGTCTTAAGTATTTCCAGAACTCCGATTATGAGCAGGCTCGTAATTCCTGGACTATAGCTAAACAGCTGGATCCTGAAAATGATGATGCCCGGCTTGGATTAAAGCGCATAGACCAGATTCTGTCTGCCCAATAATTATAACTATTTATGAAACTTACAACAAAATGGATATTAGCGTTTACTCTGCTTGGCGTATATGTAATGGGCCTTGGCGGTGTGTTCTATTATAATCTGTTCAAATGGACTTTTGATGAGAAGTTAAAGCAGGATGTCATTGAAACAGTAAAACAATATTCTAAAGCAATGACTAATGGCCTGCTTGCTAATCAGAAGGCTATAACTTTTGAAGAATATGATATTATGCTTTCTTTAGCTAAAGATGAGCGCATAACTTCAATGATTTATCTTAACAGAATCGGCATTATGCGCTGGCATAAGGAAGCTAGATTCATGGGCATGGCCTGGGATGAATACAGCAAGCAGATCCCTCCGCCAACCGATGCAATAAATCAGGCTTTTGCTTCGCGCGTGCCTAAAGTGCAGCAGGTTAAGGGAGAGCCTTTTTATGAAATGGCGATACCTTTTTCTGCGAGGGGCGATATTATAGGCGTTCTTGACATTCTTGTTTCCAGAGCGGGCGCTGAGGTTCTTATCGGCTCAGCCATGAAAAAATATGTCTTCGGCGCTATAGGCGTTCTGCTTCTCCTTGGCGTGCCATTATATCTGTTCCTGCACCACTATGTTATTTCTCCTATGGAACAGCTTAAAGACAGCATTGAAGGCGTGTCCATGAAGAACTTTGAGCTGCGTTTTCCTGAAAGGGGCGATGAGGTAGGGCAGGTAGCATATGCAATTAATTCCCTTATGGATAAGATGAAGGCTGAGGTTCAGAATTATGATAATCGCAATAAGGTTTATCGCGAAGAAGAGCAGCGGTGGTGGCGTTCCCTTCTTAATCTGATTGTGCCTTCCAGCAATCATGTTATTGTCGTAGACGAAAACAATAATATACTTTATGCCAATTTTGAAATTGCTTCAGTGGCTGAAGGCAATAAAGTTCATCTTTTGGATGTGGTTGACACTCAGCAGCAGACGTTGCTTCGTCTTGTTGGAGAAGCATTTGAAAAAACTGATGTTCCTGTAACAGGCGAGACAATGTTTAAAGGGCACATGTGCGATCTTAAGGTTCTGCATGTTGGACAGTCTGTGGATGTTAGCCGCACCCTTATACTTTTTAGCCCTAAGGCTCAGACGATTTAGTTTTTAGGGCCTTATTTTAAAGAAAGAGCTGCATTTTATGCGGCTCTTTTCTATTTCTTATAAAAATATATTATAATTTATAGCAGATGTTTTCTGTTTTGCTTGTTTTCTGGAGGAAATAAAATGAAACTTGAAGTTCGTAAAATTGACATAAAATCCATAGTGTTTTCCGCATTGCCGCTTACAATTTTTTGTCTTGCTATTCTCGGCGGAATCATAACATTCTTTGTCATTGATAATCCGCAATATGCTGTCATGAGCATATTTCATAAGATCGTAAGCGTTGCTTTATATGCTTTGGTATATGTAATAATGTCTATAGCGTTTTCAGTTTTTGCTGTGTTCCTATATAATTTTTTTGGGGCAGTGCTCGGCTTGCGCGGAATAACTCTTGACATAGAAGATGCCGCAGAATCAATTGCAGAGGAAGAAGAATAATCTCATTTATTGCTTCTTTCGCGCTCTGATGACAGGAGAAATCTCATGAAGAAAAAAATCGCTGCATTTCTTTTATCTATTGTTCTTATTCCTTCAATTGCAATAGTCTCTCTTTCTGCTGCTGTAAAAAGTTCTGGCAATGTAGAGCTTTTTATTGAGCCTATGGACACTCAGAGCTGGCAGTTATACCTGGTAACTGACGCTGTTGCGCGCAGGGTGACAAAAGCTGATTTTAAGGTTTATCCTCTTGTTAAGAAAGATTCCAAAGGAAATTTTGCTTTTAATAATGGGGAGCAGGAGCTTAATGAAGCCCGCAGAATTGCCATAATCGGTTCCGAATACAAGAGCAGAATGCGCGATTACCTGTCAGCAAGAGTTTTTGATATGTCCAGCGAAGGTTGGAAAAATGCAGCGGTTTTTGCAGGCATTCATCCTGACAAGCTAGCGGAAAAAGTTAAATCTTCTGGCGATAAGGCCCTTGAGAAAATTTATGCTCGCGGCACCGTGCTTAATGCGGATGTAGCTACTCTTTTTATTGATGGCAAGGCTTATGAGGGTTCTCCGCGCATTAATTCTGTTTTTGAGGCAATAAATGCTTCATTGCCTGCCAGCAGACAAGTTCCGCTTCCAGACGGGTATATTCCTCCCGCAAAAAAACCTGTTCCTCCTCTTTATGCTATTTTGCCCGCGGAAGGCAAGAAAAATGAACAGCTTGTGCGCGTTTTTGACCGTTTTTTTGAGGGCATAAAGGCAGAAGTTTCTTCGTACGATAAGACAAAGGATAAATTCCCTTGGCTTGAATTCCTTCCAGCTTATATACTTCCGGCAACGAAAGATGTTCGCGCTGCATTTTCAGACTTTATATCTGCCGGAGAGTTTAAGCTTGTACCCGGGGAAAAAGATGGAGATGAAGGCTGGGTTGTGTATGAGGATCGGAATGGCAATGGTGTTTATCCGAATAAGCCTGTTAGAGAGAATACTTTGGAGCTTTATATAATGAGCCAGTGCCCTTATGGTGTAATGGCTGGCAATCTCCTTTATGGAGCGCAGAAAGAGGGCAAGCTTCCCGAAAAATATACGCTTGAGCTTCATTTTATAGGAAATGCTGTTAAAAATGACAAGGGAGAATGGCAGTTCAGCAGCCTGCATGGCGAGAATGAGTGGAAAGAAGATGCTCGCCAGCTCTTTATCTCAAAGCATTTCCCTAAAAAAATCGGAGCTTACATACTTGAGCGAAATAAAGAGGTCACATCAGAAGACTGGAAGAAGGCCGCTAAAGCTGCCGGACTGTCTTCATCAGAAATTGACAAAATTGAAAAAGGGGAAGCAGAGGCCAAAGAGCTGCTTGCGGCAGACTTCGCTATTTCTGATGCCCTTGGCATTGCTTCATCGCCTTCATTTATTCATAATGGCCAGAATTTTTTTGTAGGGATGGGCCCTCTTCATCAGCTTAAAGGGCTGGAGAATCTTTCTGGCTCAAAAATCTCAGCTCCCGCAGGAGCCAGCTGTAACTGATTAAACTTTTAAATCCCGGAGGCAATAGATGAGCGGACAATCTGGAAGAAAAGGCAAGCTTTTTGTTAAATTCCTTTTGGTATTTCTGCTTGTTTCATTACTGCCTCTAGGAATTGTCGGTTATTATCTGTTAACTGTCAGCCAGGAAACATTAAATAAAGCCATATCTCATGATCAAGAGGCTTTAGCCGTAGGTTTTGCTGATACAGTTGCCAGTTATGTGATAAATTTCCGCAATGTGCTTACGGATGCTGCCCATCTGCCGGATTTTTCTTCTATGAATACCGTAAGGCAGAAGGCTCTTATAGACCACATAATGCAGCTTCATGCAGCATTCCTTGAAATATCAGTTGTGGATTATCGCGGAATGGAAACAGTTAGGGTGGGCCGTTATCTTCAGGAGGCCAGCCTAAGGGATTTTTCTAAGGATAAGATGTTTGCCAGAGTTGCCCGTTCTGGGGAGTATATTGGCGGCATGGAAAAATATCTTGGTTCATATCCGGCTATAACTGTAGGCGTTCAGATAACAAATCCTATGAATAACAGGCCCATAGGCGTGCTTTTTGCTAAGATGAGCCTTACGGCGTTATCCAACCTTCTTAAAACTGGTTTTCCAGATTCTGATACCACTGCTGCCGTTATTGACGGAAATGGTTTCCTTATAGCTCATTCCGACTCAAAAGAAATATATAAGCCAAACGCAAAGCTGCCAGATGATATTTTGGAAGTTCTTTTGCGCAATGATGCCCGGACTGGCAGCGGAGAGATAGAGCTTGCGTCCACAGGGGAAAGAGTACTAGCTGCTTTTGCCGAGGTAAGAGATCTGCATTGGCTTATTTATATACAGCGTTCTGTTTCCGTGGCATATAAGTCTTCAGCTGAGCTTCTTGGCCGCACTTGGAAGGTCATGGGAATAGTAACTCTTTTTGTCATATTCCTGGGTTATGCTTTTTCACTGGTAATAACTCAGCCTATACTGGCACTCCGTGAGGCCGCCATACATCTCGGAGAGGGAGATTTTGATTATCTCCCGGAGCTTTCTGACTCAAATGATGAGATAGGAGATCTTTCCCGCGTTTTCGTACAGATGAGCGATTCTTTGCGTGATAAACAGGAAGAGATACTTGAAGCCCAGGAAGAACTTGAGAAACTGAACCGCAGCCTTGAAAACAGGGTAGATGCCAGGACTAGGGAGCTCAGATCAGCTCAGGATGAGCTTATAAAGAAGGAACGTCTTGCTGCCATAGGCCAGATGTCTTCTGTTGTGGGCCATGAAATACGCAATCCTCTTGCTGTAATAAATAATTCTATATATTTTATTAAGATGAAAGTTGCCGCCGCAGGAATGAATCCTGATCCAAAGGTAGTTAAGCATATTTCAATAATTGAATCTGAAGTGCGGCAGGCCAATGGCATTATAGATGAAATACTTGGGTTCGCCCGCACAAGGGAGCTGAATCTGAAAGTCCAAAGCCTTAACAGTTATCTGGAAGAGCTTACTATGTCATTTCCAGTTCCTGAGCATGTAAAGCTTGTTAAAGATTTTACTGATGCCAAGCCTATGGTAAACATTGATGCCGATGAAATGGCTCAGGCTTTGAGGAATCTTATAAAGAATGGCATTGAGGTTATGCCAGAGAAAGGCACTCTTTATGTGCGCACGTCAATATCTGACAATGGCACAATGGCAGAAATAGATGTGGAGGATACTGGCACCGGCATACCCAAAGAAGCCCTGGAAAAAATATTTTCTCCCTTTTTCACTACTAAAGCTAGAGGCACTGGTCTCGGCCTGGCTGTTGTCAAAAAAGTTACTGACCGGCATAAGGGCCGGCTTGAGGTGGCAAGCATAGTGGGGCAAGGAACATGCTTTAAGATCTTCTTGCCCATTGCTGATAAAGAATCTTAAAATATGGCTGAAACAGTTCTCATTGTAGACGATGACAAAAATCTAAGGACAGTCCTTAGAGACCTTCTTGAAGATGCGGGCTATTGCGTTGAAGAGGCCGCATCTGGCGCGGAGGCCATGGAGGCTGTCTCAAAAAACTGTTATCCGACAATAATGATGGATTACAATCTTACTGATAAGACTGGCATAGAAGTAATACAGGAAATACGCAAGATAAATACGGAAAGCAAAATTCTAATGATGACAGCGCATGCGTCATTAGATACTGCCATACAGGCTATACAGGAATCCGTGTATGATTTTTTAATTAAGCCTGTTGATTTCAGAAATCTGCTTAATGTTCTAAAAAAGGCTGGAGAAAATTACCGTCTTGAGCAGGAAAATAAAAAGTTGTTAGAAGCCCTGAAGCAAAAAAACATTGAGCTTAGCCGCATGAATGCCCTTAAGTCTCGCTTCATGTCTATGGCCTCTCATGACTTATCTAATCTGCTGATGACTCTTCAGTTAAGCACTGAAATGCTTTCAATGAATCTTGATGCCGGGCAGAAACAAAAAATTTCATATATATCAGACAGCATTGTTCGCATTTCCAGGCTGGTTAACGATCTTGTGGACTGGGCTGCCATGGAAAAGGGAAATTTTCGCCTTGAAAAGAAATCGTTTGATATTAATGGAGCTTTGTCTGATTTCATGCAGGCATGGAAATCAAGAGCGGCTATGAGCGGAATTACCATAAATATGGATATTGCTAAAGGCTTGCCAGTTCTTTTTGCTGATCAAAAGCGGCTTGGGCAGGTAATAATGAATCTCCTTGAGAACGCGGTTCGCCACACTCATAGCGGCGGGAAGATAACCGTTTCAGTGTCGGCTGACTCTGATTCAATGTTATTCTCTGTTTCAGATACTGGCTCAGGAATTGCTTTTGACGAAATAACTAAGCTTTTTAATCAGTATTATCAAGGCAGTGAAGGCGGAAGAATGGGACTAGGCCTTACTATTGCCCAGGAAATAGTGCGTGCCCATGGCGGCAAAATTTGGGCGGAAAGCGAAGGAGCAGGAAAAGGCGCCTCTTTCCTTTTCACATTGCCGCTTGCTGTTCCGGAGGCAGCAAAGGAAGACATAGGGAAAACTGATGCTAAATCAGTTCTTTCTTGAAAAGAAACTATGAGCGAAAAAACAATAACAATACTTATAGCGGATGATCAGACCCTCTTCCGCGAGTGCATAAAAGATTTGCTTGAAAATGAACAGGACTTTAAAGTTGTTGGCGAGGCTGGCAATGGTCCCGAAGCAGTAGCTCTTGCCAAAAAGCTAAAGCCTGATGTTATCCTTATGGATATAAAGCTGCCTCAGATGGATGGCATAGCCGCAACGCGGGCGGTGCGCATGGAGTCGCCGCAGACAAATGTTCTAATTTTATCCAGTTATGAGGATGATGCCCATGTGGCTGAAGCAATACAGGCAGGAGCAAATGGCTATTTGTCTAAGATGATGCCAGTCGCAGAACTTGTGCATGCCTTGCGCACATTTAATCAGGAAGGCGTGATGATTCCTCAGGCTATAATGAATAAGCTGTTGCAGCATTTGCGCATTCCAAGCCATGACAATCCCCCGGACAGCCTGACGGCAACGGAGATGAAGGTAATGTCCTTATTGGGCAAGGGAAAAACGAATAAAGACATAGCTGACGAGCTTGGATGCAGTGTCAAGACCATAAAGAATCACTTAAACAGCGTTTTTACTAAGCTGGGGGTAAACAATAGAACGGAAGCAGTTGTTAAAGCTATTGAAATGAACCTGATTTCTGCTGATGACGGAAATTAAGTTATAATGTAATTAATCATGGCTGGAAAATTTATGAAAGCAAATGAGCTGCTGAAAAAAGCATGGCATTTCTTAGCGGGAAGGTTTATTCCTCCGCCTGCTGCTTTCCGCCGCAGGCCTGGGCAGAATACTGTTGAGTATCTGCTCATGCTTGCTTCAACTTCAGCTGCGGCTGTTATTCTTATAGGCGCTTTCCATAAAAAAATTCTCGGCGGCATTTTTACTATTGCCGGCCTGATATTGGGAGCGGGGACACCAAAATGAAAGCCAGATTTAAAGAATATATTAATTTTTCAGGGCTGCGCCGCAGCGGGCAGATTCTTATTCCTTCCCTGCTGGTAATTCCTTCTTTGCTTATTTTCGTATATCTTCTTTTTGAAACTACTAAGCTTTCCCGAGAAAAGATACGCCAGCAGTTCGCTATAGATTCCGCAGTGTTTATACAGATGGGCGACTATACAAATCTTTTTAATCGTACTGCTTATGTGAACGGCGCATTCCCTTATCGCATATTTAAGGAACAGTATGGTTGCGGAGAGGATTATAATTACAGCGAGGAAACTGCTGACACCGGTCAGAAAAAGTGCATGTATGAGCTGCTTATAGAGTCAGGCGCTATTCCTAACTATACCAAAGACACTGAATTTAATACAAACAGTCCGCGAACTCCTACTGAAATTCCATGGGATATACGATATTCAAGAAATGATAATTCCAATAACCCGGTAGAAGGCTCTAATGAAAATATTCCGGAGCTGTGGATTATCAATAAAGATCAGGCTGTTAACTATTATCTTGGCTGGGATTTCTTAATAAGCGTTTATCAGTTTTATGCTGAAGTCTATACTCTTCTTGGATCTGTAGAGGCAGCTCAGATTGAAGTATTCAACAGGATTACTGATAAATCCACATTCCTTAGAAAATCGTATTATCTCAATGCAGGCACGCAGGAATGCCAGAGAAGCCCTAATTCATGCGCGGAGCAGGCTGTAAGGTATTTCAGCAGCGCAAAGGTAACAGCCAATATAAGAAGACTGATTGCGATAGGTTTCTATGGAAAAATACGCACTTCCGGGCTTTCTCCGTATTATATAGGAAAAACAAATCCTCCCATGACCATGGAAGGCGAAGGTTTGTTTCAGACAGCCGGCTTTAGTACATCTGTCCTAAACAGTATTGGCAATGGAATTGATGTATACCAGGGCTGGGATGCGCCTCCTAATTATTTTAATAAAGATTTCAACAGGCTTTCTGCATGTAAGGAAACAGGAAAGCCTTGCGTTCACTCTAAGATTGCAAGCCAGTGTCCTGGAGGATCCAACAATAAAAACAATTGCGTTTGGCCTTACCCTACACCTAAGTATCAGACGAGGCTTTATCCATGATGCCATTAAAATTCCTAAGAAAACGCATATCCAGGCTTGATGAGGCTATTCGTCATCGCAGGCCGGCCCAGGCAATGACTGAGGTTGTTCTGCTTTTCCCTGTATTCATGGTAATTTTATTTATTACAGCCAAAATATTTGCATTGCTGATTCTCGTGCAGAAAATGGAAATTGCTTCCTTTTATGCTGCGCGGCGCTGGCAGCTGGAATCACATCTGAATGCCAGTTTCGCTGGCAATGATGACCAAATACAGGCAGATATTGAAGAGAAAGTTCGCGAATATTTAGGTTTTTACAATCCGTCCATAAAGAAATTCTTAAATCTTAGCACAGCTAAGATTGATATTCAGCGCACTCAGGTATGGAATGTCGTTACTCTAAAAGTTTCCACTAGGCCGACTAACATAAAGCTTTTATGCAGATATCCTAAGGAGGTAGTATGTAATTCCTATGGGCAGGACTGCAAAAATGGCTATGATTTCATGTGCGTGGAGCCGGGAAATCATCAGAATGCCGCAGGAAAAACACTAGAAGTTACGAAATATGTGCCTAGCCGTGACCGTCCCATAAAATTTACGCTGCCTGGCACTGAAGAATAGTCAAATGAAGCATAGATCAATATTGGAGTCTTTTTGAGAATGGCTAAAGAGAAAAAAACAGCCTTATACCGCATAGCAGGAGCCTTGCTTCTTTTGCTCTTTATGCTTGGCGGAGGCTATTACATAGCTATAATGTCTGAAGATTCCGCGCAGCAGATTGGCGCAGGAAAGGATTATGAGCGGCTGTCTAAAAATAGCAGGACATATAGCTCTTCCTCATCTTCTGAAGAAGGAAAATCGGCTTTTTTTGATAAAAATGACATATCAAATATGCAGAGTGCTGATATTTCATCTGAAGATATGAACAATGCTCTCCTGCATTCTGGAATAAGGGATAAAGCTAAGGAGAATTTGAAAAAAGGTTCTTCCGTGTCAATGGCTTCTTCCGTTGCTGCTGACCGCATTAATAATCCCAATGCTGATTTTTTTGCAGATGTTATTCCAGGAATCTCTTCTGGCGGAGCAATGGCAGCTGGCGGTTCCTCCGGCTTAAGCGGTTTTTCTTCAGGATCGGCAGGTACAAAAAATGTATCCTCTAAGAAACATCGGGATAAGTCTGCGGCAGAAGCTGATGCGGAACATGGCCTGCTCGGCGCATTGAAAGGTGTTCTGCGAAATTCTATTCTTGGTCAGCATGCTTTCTCAAGGGATGCCGCTAAGGATTTTGGCGGACAAAGCTTTGACGGGAACATTTCTGCCGATTCTGCCCTTCAGTATGATGAAGGGATGCGTCTTGCCCTTGACTATATGGATCCGAACGGCATGCCTCAGTTCCTTAGAGAACAGGAAGCAGATCCTGATGAAAAAGGAAATATTGATGATTCAAAGGTAGCAGACATGGCGGCTGTTACAGAGTATGATACTGATGAGGAACAGATTAAAGAACCGTCTGACTCCAAATCATCTGATGAGTCTTATTCCGGTTTTTATAAAGCTGTAGACATAATGCTTCCAGGCATGATGAATCCTATTTTTACCGGCTTTGTTCCGAGATATCAGCCTCCTGAGAAAAGTCCTTATGACATTGCCCGCAGCAATTTAGGCAGCAGCCGTCCCTCTGATTTGCCTACAATGGCGGCTATTGATGATGCGGAACTTATAACTTATGGCAGCAAGAAAGGCTTTCAGGTTGTATATGACATGCAGGGGAATTTCATAGGCTGCATAGACAATAAAACGCGCTTTTTTAAAGCCGCAGGCACTCCGGGGTGTCCGCGATGAATTTTAAATCCATAAGCAGTTTTTTCTTTATTCTTTTGGCTATTTTTGCTGTCAGCTGTTCAAGAAAGCCTGACAGTACTGAGATAGTCGAGATTTTTGACAGGCATAGCTATGAACAGGTAAATCTCGCTAATCTTATAAAACAGTATGAGAAAAATGGCTTTGATGCCTTGTCAGCTTTTGATGAAAAAGCAGCTTATTACCCAAAGTCATGGCTTCCGTCTATCCCTTCAAAAGATGATGAGAAGAATAATGCCGGGGTGGGGCTTATACTTTGGCGCAGCCATGCAAAGCTTTATGCGGTTTCAGTTTTTCGCGGTTCCCCAGCGTATGAAGCCGGAATAAGAGCTGGAGATTTAATTACTCATATTAATGACATTGAAGCATCGCATTTGAGTGATGATAAAATTCAGGATGCCATTTATGGGGCGCAGGGAGCAATATGCCGCATACGCGGCATATCACGCAATGGAGCGCAGATAAGAGCTTCTCTGCGCAGGGACTTTGGCGGCATGCCTATTGCCTGGGGCTTTAATATACCTGGGACAAGAACCGGTTATGTGCGCATTATTTCATTTACAAAAAAATCTACGTCATTAATACGTTCGGCGATGAATGATGTCTTGGACAACGGCGCGTCTAATGTAATAATTGATCTCCGTGGCAATAGGGCCGGATCATTAGCGGAACTCTCTACCGTGCTTAGCTATTTCGCTCCAGGCGGCGGAAGGCTTTTTTCTTCCGCCTCAAGGCATAAAGGATATAGCATGACTTTCTTTTCCAGGCTTAGAGGCTCCTATTTCGGCATACCTTTTACAGTCCTCACAGATCATAATACGTCTTCCCGCAGCGAGATTTTTGCGCAGGCTTTAAAGGAATGGGGGGGGACGGTTATAGTTGGCAGCCAGACGGCAGGCAATACAGCTGTAACGCGCGGTTTCACGTTGAAGAATGGTGATGTTGTTAGGATAACGGTTGCTAAGCTTTTTCCTCCTTCAAATAAAGACCTTGATGAAGGCATTGTTCCGGATATGCCAGTAAAGGCTGCAATCATTCCTGGGGCGGATGTTGAATATCCGTCTGCTCTGGCAAGTTCAGACATTCTTTTGAACAAGGCTTTTCCTAATCTTTAATATTGGAAGTTTTCGCAATGAAGCGTAAAGCTGCTGTTGCTATGTCAGGCGGGGTAGATTCAGCAGTTGCTGCCGCAGTTCTTAAATATGAAGGATATGACGTAATAGGCATTACTTTAGGAATGTCATCTGAGTCAGGCAGCGCAGGCAAGGCCCGCTCTTCTGCCGCAGCAATTGGCATAAGGCATTACTGCAAATGCGCGGCGGAATTATTTTCAAGGAAAGTTATATTGCCTTTTGCGGAATCATATATAAATGGCCTTACGCCGAATCCATGCATAGAGTGTAACCGCCATATTAAGTTTTCATATTTATGGGGCATAGCATCATCATTAGGATGTTCTTTCCTTGCCTCCGGCCACTATGCTCAGATTGACAAAGAGTCTGGAAGGCATATATTGCGCCGGGGGGCAGATTCTCTCAAAGACCAAAGTTATTTTCTATATGGAATAAAGCGCAATTATCTGCCACATATTCTTTTCCCATTAGGCAGAATGACTAAGAGGGAGGTAAGGCAGCTGGCAAAGGAATATTCCATCCCCGCTGCAGAAAATCCTGATTCGCAAAAAATATGTTTTATTCCAGATGGCAATTATTCGCTTTTCCTTAAAAAGAACTTTATGCTAAAAAAAATGCCAGGCCGAATGATTGACGAATTAGGTAATTTTATATGCCTTCATGAAGGTTTTTATAATTATACCATAGGGCAGCGCCAGCCTGGGCTATATGGCGGAAAGCGTCTTTATGTGAAGGAAATAAGACCTGAAAATAATGAGATTGTGCTTGCCCCGCTTGAAAAAGTTAAATTTGCCCGCTTTGAAATCACTAACATGAATTGGCTTTTGCCTTATGCCAGCCCAGATTTTTATTGCTATGTACAGACTGGAAGCCATAAAAAGCCTGCAGCCTGCCATGTAAGCATAAAAAATGAAAAAGCAGAAATTATTTTAGAGGAGTCTCAGTTTGCCGTGGCGCCAGGACAGTCCGCAGTTTTTTATAATGGGGATATTGTTCTTGGCGGAGGAGTGATAATTTCGGCATATAATTAAGCTGACTGATGAAAAAATATGAAAAAAAACATTGCTGTTGTGTATGGAGGAAAATCTCCGGAACATGAGGTTTCATGCGATTCTGCATCTTCTATAATAGCAGAGTTTCGCAAAGCAGGCTATGAGGTTTTGCCTGTGTATATTGCCCGCTGCGGACGCTGGCTTTGCCAGGAGCCTTCTGAGGCTCCGGCTGAAAAAGGGGCAGAGCTTTTAATTTCTTTTCATGATTCATGTTTTATTACATTAGACGGGAAAAAAATAAAACCTGAATCCATATTTCCGATTGTGCATGGCACAACAGGCGAAGATGGCATTTTGCAGGGCGTTTTTGAGATGATGGGGATTCCGTATGCTGGTTCAGGAGTTGCAGCTTCAGCATTTGGCATGAATAAGCTGATTGCAAAAGAACTGGTAAGGAAAACAGGAATAAATGTTTTGCCGGATATAATAATAACAGAAACAGATAAGAATAATTTAGCCGAAAAGATTAAGCAGGCTTCAGGCATGGGATTTCCGCTCTTTGTTAAGCCTGTTTCCCAGGGATCCTCAGTGGGAATAACTAAGGTAAAAAAAGAAGCAGATCTTTTGCCTGCCATTGAAAATGCCTTTCGCTTTGATAAAGCTGTAATGGTAGAGAAAGGAGTGGATTTCGCAAGGGAAATGGTTTGCGGAGTTTTAGGCAGCGGCAATGACTGTAAAGCTAGTCCCGTAGGGGAAGTTTGCGTACAGGGCAACCATGAGTTTTATGATTATGAGGCTAAATATCTTGACAATAATGGAATGAAGCTTATTATACCTGCGCAGATATGTAAAGATGATGAAGAGTATATGCGCAGCGCGGCTATAGATATTTTCCGTGAACTTGGCTGCAGCGGCTTTGCTAGAGTGGATTTCTTTGCGGATAGGAATAGCGGCAAAATATGGTTTGGTGAAATAAACACAGCGCCAGGATTTACTTCCCATAGCTTATATCCGGCTCTTTGGAAACAAGCCGGAATTCCTGTGATAAGCGTATTGGAAAAACTCATAGAGACCGCTATTGCTGACAGAAAAGCAAAGCAGAAACTTGAAATAAACAGATAAATCCTGCAAAGTTTTATTGCAGTTTTTAAGGATAGAACAAAAAACCTGGCAATATGCCAGGTTTTTTGTTCTATCTAAATGGAAAAGAGAAACTATTCTTCGTCCATGTCAACGATAAATTCACCGTCTTTTTGAGATGCCGGCTTGGCTGCTGCGGCAGCAGCTTGTTTTGCTTCTGCAGCCTCTGCAGCAGCCTTTTTGCCCTTTCTTCCGCGTCTTTTTTTAGCTGGAGCCTGGGCTGCCAGAGAATCAATTACTGCCTGTGATTCTGGATTTTTGCCAGTTAAGCTTTTATCGGTTTCAGAATAGATGAATTCAAATGATTTTGCTTCCGGTTCAAGTATGGAAAGCACAGCGTCATGCTTGCCTTCTTCCGAGCCTGGCTTAACGCTCCAGCCTTCATCTTTATATCCTGGCGTATCTTTTAGTTTTTCTTCCAAAGTCTGGCCATTTTCATCTTTCTTATATCCTTTTATGGCTGAAAGAATTTCGGCTTCCTGTTCTGGAGTGAGCAGCGGCTTAGCTTCGTCAGCAGGCACTTCCTCCGCAGGCTGTTCTGCGTTTGAGGTCTCCGCAGCATTGCCAGTTCCTCCTGCTTTCCAGTCGCTTTCCTCTAGGAGGAACGGGACTATAGTGTCTTTATATTGCGGAGCATATTGGCTGATAGCTTGCACAATATATGGAGAAACATTGAAAACCTCATATTTTTTCAAGCCGACTGCTGAACCTAAGATCAATGCAATAAGCAGAATCAGCGTTATAATCATCTTAAAAATCCACTTGAAGAAGCGGACAAAAATATTTGTGCTTGCAGCTTTGGATCCGCTATCTGTTATCTCTTCCTTTTTTTTCTTTTTAGATTCTTTTTTCAGAGATTCTGCCGGATCAGCAGGAGTAAGGCTGGCAGATGAGTCATATCCTTTCATTGAATCAGCAGGAGTAAGAGAAACAGATTCAAAGCTCCCCATGCTTTGCGGTTCTGGCATGTAGTTATTCTGCTGGCTCATCATATTATTTGAAAGAGATGATAAAGTGTTTTCAAGGCTATTAAGCTTTGACATTAAGCTGTTTTCTGTCTGCTGCTGATTGTTCCTTATAGATGTGAACATATCATCAAACTGATCCAGCTTCATCTTGATTGGATCTACCGCCATTGTAAGGTCTTCTTTAGATACTTTGTCTTCCATCTCCGTCTGAAGATCCATAATTTTACTGTCAATTTCCGGATTTGAGGCTGGCATTGCAGTTGGCATAGCGGCAGGCATTGCGGCTGGTGCTGGGGTTTTAGGTTCCCCTAATGTAAATTCTTGTGTATTTTGCATAGGCATTGCTTCTATTGGCTGCGCGGCAGGCTGTGGGGCCGCATTAGTCATGCCGGCAATAGGTTCTAAGCCTGTAACAGGGGCTTGAGCCGCAGCCGGCTCAGCAGCAGGAGTTTCCTGAGCTGGAGTATCTAAATTATACAGGCTGCTGAAAGCATCATTTCCTGGCTGTTGCGCGGCAGGCTGCGGCTCCGGAGCTGGTTCTTGCGCAGTATTTTGTTGAATTGTTTCCTGCTGTCCGGCTTCAGCAAGATTCCAGCTTATGTCTGAAACCTTCATTCTGCCAGAGCTTTCAAGCTTGTTTATCGGAATATCTACTCCGCTTGCGCTAGGATTGATGGATTCAAGAGGGGCAATCTGACCGATTCTGGAAGACTTTAGCCTGCCTGAATTTGACATGCTGAAATTATGGTCTATCTGAAGCGAGCTGGTTTCAATCTGGTCAGGAATCTGTTCTGATATAACAGGAGAGTCAATTACAGCCCCGTCAGCAAATTCCGGGCAAGAAGATACTTCCCTCCATTCTTCTGTTTTTGCGCCGACTGGCGTTTGCGGACACACAAGGAGCGTGGGAGAATAAGCAGGAAGAGCTTTTACCTCATCTATCTCATATGGCCCAAGAATTTCGTTATTCACATAAGCCCAATATTTCATAAATTCTTCTCCATGATAAAAGTATTTCTCATTCAACTCTTATCAATTTTAATTTTATTATACAATTTATTGTACAATTAAAATATGAGCAAGGAAAAATTTTTAAAGTGGAGTTTTTATTTTGTCATTATTCTAATAGCGGCATGTCTGCTTCTGATAGGCATAAATGATTTAGCAATTAGAATACGTCCTGGCAAAACAGCTGCTGAGGAAGAATCAGATCTTATTGCTGCTTCAAAACAGGATGAACGCATGAAAAGCGTTTTTTCAGTTATTCCTGTAAAGACAAGCAAGGTACAAGGAGGCTTGCCTTATGAGAAATACGATATGTCTCCTGAAACTAATCCTGAAGGCAGCACAAGCATGCTCATGAAGATGAAGGGAGATTTTAAGGGCGTTGGCGAGAAGCCGAAAAATCCGATGCAGATTCTTAACGGCATGGCTGCTCCAGAAAAGCCTTTTGTTTCTTTTTCTAAATCCGATTATGATGGAAAAATAATGATTTCCTCGGAGTCTGCCCAGCCTAAGCTGGATCGCTCGGAAGGAGTGCCTGAACCGGGGCTTCCTTTAGAGCGGTCGAGGATAACTAAAATATCCGCTCCGCTTGACTATAAAATTTATAGAGATGCCAAAGTCTGGAAAGCTTTTGCTGACGCAAATGGCATTAAAACTGATAATGATTTTAATAAAAACGCTCTAATTGTTCTTATTTCCATGTCTGATTTCCCCAATGGCATATTTTCAATAAAGGAAATAAAAAAAGAGGATGGCGGCCTTACAGTTTATTATTCCGTTAATCCTCTTCTAATGTCTGCTGGAATAGAGGAAAATCTTCGTAATCAATATGCTGTAAGCGCTATACCTAAAGACACAAAAACAGTAACTCTTAAGCAGATTTAAAAACATTGGTTTAAGCGGGCTTCCGGGATTTGATCTTTATATTCCTCTAATCTAAAGCATGCAGCTGTTTTTATGGCATTGCTGTTTTAGATGATACATGCGCCGCGGATTATCCTTGACCGAAAATCTTGTTTAATGTATATTGTTTAAAAGTTATCGTTTCTGTTGCATTGCCTTTAGGTTTTTAAGTCAGAATGTTAACCCCATGCTGGGCAGGAGAAAAAAATGAGTAAAAGAATATATGTCGGAGGCTTGCCGTTTAAGACTACCGAAGATGAGTTGAAAGACTTGTTTGCAGGCTTTGGCCATGTAGTTAGCGTAAAAATCATTACAGACAAATACAGCGGACAGTCTCGCGGATTTGGTTTTGTGGAAATGGCTAATGATGAGGAAGCTGCTTCGGCCATATCTGAGCTGGATTCTAGTGAATATGGCGGCCGCAAGCTTACGGTGAATGAAGCCCGTCCCATGGAGCCTAGGCACAGGCCTTACCGCAGGAATGAAGATGGCGGGGAGACCTCTAATTAGTTCTGATTTGCAAAGGCTTGTTCATTTATTTCCCGTTTTTTAGCATTTCATTCTGTAAGATTATAAATTTAGCATTTTTCTGGATGCAGCATAGCTTGCATGTGTTTTGTAATGAAATTGTTTTGAGGTAAGCATATGGCTAAGGCAGAGGAGTATTTAAAGCCCGGAATGTATGACGAGAAGTTTGTGCGCAGCGGCGGGCCTGGAGGCCAAAATGTAAATAAGGTTTCTACAGCTGTGCAGCTGCGGTATTATCCTGCTTTGTCTGGCCTTCCGTCTTATGCCAGGGCCAGGCTTGAACGCATTGCCGGAGATAAGCTTTTGAAAGACGGTTCGGTTCTTATAATATCTGAAGAATTCCGTTCTCAGGAAAAAAACAGGCAGGCTGCGCGAATCAGGATTCTGAAGATGATTGAACAGTCTCTGCGCATGCCTAAAAAAAGACATCCGACCAAGCCTACAAAGGCTTCTCAGGAGAAGAGGCTTGAAGAAAAGAGAATCAGCTCAGCTAAAAAGCGAAACAGAAGCATGGATTTAGACTGCTTTTGATATGTCATTTGCTTAACAAGAATACCGTAAATTTTGTACCATATATCTTTAAACAACTGATATAATAGAAAGTTCTTTGAAGAACACGGCAGGAGCCGATTGATTTATGAGCAAAAGAAGATTAGCCCGTGAAAACTGCTTGCAGTCCTTATATGAAATAGATATAGCGCATTTTGATGCCGAATCGGTTATTGAAAGCTTTGCAAGGCATGATGCGTCTAAGGATGAAAGCGGTTTTGCTTTTTATAAGGAACTTTTTTCCTCCACTATAAATCACATAGAGCAGATTGATGAAATAATATCAGGCGTGAGCAAAAATTGGGATATTGAGCGCATGCCGGCAGTAGACCGTTCTATTTTGAGAATGGCCGTCTGCGAAATGATGATTTTAGCTTCTGCCCCGGTTGCAGTAGTCATAGATGAAGCAATTGAGATGGCTAAAAAATACTCTACAGACAATTCTGGCCGCTTCGTTAATGGAGTCCTTGACAATATAGCGCGCCATCATAAACTTTTAAAATGAGCCTGGATCCCAGGGATGAAATGGAAAATCTTCGTGCCGAAATCCGCCGGCATGAGCGCCTTTATTATGTTTTAAATGCGCCTGAGATAAGCGATGAAGAATTTGACGCGCTCATGCGCCGCCTTATTGAGCTTGAGAAGCAGTATCCCGCTTATGTCCCTGATGATTCTCCTACCCGCAGGGTTGGAGGAGAAAGGGTAAATACCTTTGCCCCGGTAACTCACCGCATACCAATGCTTTCCTTAGACAATGCTTATTCCAAAGAAGAATTTTATGCATGGCATGAAAGGGTAAAAAAAGGATTGGGAAATTCTCCATTCCTTATGGTTGTTGAAACAAAGGTAGACGGCCTTTCCTGCTCCATAGAATATGAGAATGGCAGGCTTGTCAGAGCTTCCACCAGGGGAGATGGAAATACAGGCGAGGATGTTACGCTGAATGTGCGCGCAATAAAGAATGTTCCTCTTGTGCTGAATACAAAAAATCCTCCGCCATTTTTTGAAGCTCGCGGCGAAGTTTACATGGATAGGGCTGATTTTGAAATTCTTTGCGAAGATTCTATTGCCGCAGGAGAAATTCCTTTTGTAAATGCAAGAAATGCAGCATCAGGCTCCCTTCGGCAGAAAAATCCTGAAATAACTGCCCGCCGCCGCCTGAAATTTCTCGCTCATTCTTACGGATACATTGAAGGAATGACTGAGCCGGATTCCCATTGGTCATATTTGAAATTATGCAGGGATTTTGGTTTTTCTACCACGGCAATATGCGATTCCCCATGTTCTTCAGCAGATGAAGTTGCCAGGCTTTATGATAATTTTGAAACAGCCCGCTTTTCAAATGCCTTTGATGCCGACGGCCTCGTAGTTAAGATAGACTCTCTGTCTCAGCGGGGCATTCTTGGAACTACTTCAAAAAGCCCCAGATGGGCCATTGCGCTGAAATATCCGGCGCAGAAAGCCGAGACTGTGCTAAAAGATGTTATTTTCTCTGTGGGCCGTACAGGCGCAGTAACTCCTGTAGCAGTATTGCAGCCTGTTGAATGCGCAGGGGTAACAATTTCCAGCGCTACCTTGCATAATTTTGATGAAATATCCCGTCTTGGCCTAAAGGCAGGGGATCATGTAATGATAGAGCGCGCCGGTGAGGTTATTCCTAAGGTTGTGTCTGTCATTGCTTCAAAGCGTTCCGGTACTGAAAAGGAAATAATTCCTCCAAAGCTGTGCCCTTCATGCGGCGGAGATTTGTTCCGCACTGAAAATGAAGTGGCTTTACGCTGCGTTAATCCGTCTTGCCCTGCCCAGTTTGAAAGAGCTCTTAGGCATTTTACTTCGCGAGATGCTATGAATATAGAGGGCTTTGGCGATGCCGTGGTTTCTCAGGTTATATCAAATGGTTTAGTCAAGAATTTTGCGGATGTGTATAAGCTGGGTAAGGAACAGCTTATGGGACTTGAATTGTTTGGCCCAAAAAGGGCTGATAATCTGCTTGCGGAAATAGAAGGCAGCAAACGCCAGCCTCTTTCAAAACTCATTTTTGCATTAGGCATACGCCATGTGGGCGAGAAAAACGCCAGGCTGCTGGCTGCGCATTGCCGCAAAATGGAAAAGCTTATTTCAGCTTCTTCTGACGAACTTTCCGCATTGCCTGACATAGGCCCGGTAATAGCAGCTTCAGTGATAGAGTTTTTTTCTGAAAAAAATGCAATAGATCTGGTATCGCAGCTCGCCGCATTAGGGCTTTGCATGGAAGAGCCTGATAATTTGGCTGGCAGCCAGCTTGCCGGGAAAACTTTTGTATTTACCGGAGAGCTGAAAACTCTTACAAGGTCTGAAGCCCAGGCCCTTGCTATGTCTTTAGGCGGAAAAACCTCCTCGTCAGTATCTAAAAAAACTTCTTATGTGGTGGCCGGAGATATGCCAGGCTCTAAATATGAAAAAGCCATAAAGCTCGGTGTAAAAATACTTACGGAATCTGAATTTCTTGCCCTTTGCGGAAAATAATGTTTTGCAATTAAATATAAAAATGCTATCATATTAACATAGAAGCAGTTGCCGCGGTAGCTCAGTGGTAGAGCACTGGTCTGAAAAACCAGGTGTCGATGGTTCGATCCCATCCCGCGGCAATTTTTATTTCCCGGAGGGCTTCCTTTCTATGAATCTGCGTAAGATATTAGTTGCTGATGATGAGCCTGCTATTCTGGAAATGCTTTGCGTGCTGCTGACATCCTCAGGGTATAAGCCTGTCCCTGCTTCAGACGGCGGAGAGGCGTTGAAACTTGCACTAAAAGAGCTTCCTTCCTTAATTCTTCTTGACATCAATATGCCTGTAATGGATGGCCTTGATGTATGCCGTAAGCTTAAAGAAACTCCAGCGACAGCTTCCATTCCTGTTATAATGCTTACAGCTTTGGATTCTGCTGATGAAGTGGATAAGGCTCTCTCATACGGAGCATTTTCTTATATAACAAAACCAGCTGCGCCTGATGAGATACTTAAGGCAGTGTCGTCTGTCATAATCTAATGGCTTAAAAACAAATCCGGCATAACCAGTATATTGCTGTATGCCTGGAATACTATACACATAAGATAAACAGGCTTGTAGCCCTGGGCTTACCCCGCAGACTTATTCCGGCCTGTTTATCCTTTAGTACAAAAGAAGCCTGTAGTCTTAAAAATTATGGAAAAAACTAACACATCAACAAATTTTACATGGATTCCGTTTTACAGGGAGTTTGCTAAGAAACTTCTTGAATATCGCAGCAACCGCACAAAGCTGATAGAAAAGATCAAAGATATTTTTTCCAAAATGGATTCCCTGGAAATCCCCAAATTGGAGAAAGATAACATAATAATTGATATTGACCCTTTTACTGTTTTCGGATTATTTAACAAAAACATTACATACGAAAACAGAAGAAAAATATTATCTCTCATAAAAGACAGTTTCAATATAAATGCAAAAATTCCAAACGATTTTAATGCTATTCCTGTATTGAACAGTCTAAAATCAACTTTTTATTATTTTCAGGGAGAGCGTGAAGATCAGGCTATAGATAATTTGTGGGATATGTTTCAAATTGCCCTTGAATATGAGCAAAACAAATATATTGAAAATGATTTTATAGAAAAATTCAATACTGTAATAAAACAAAAAGGGGTAAAATGGAACATAACTATGGGATTGTTCTGGATTTCTCCATATACGTATATAAATCTGGATGACACAAACAGAACATATTTGAAAAATCAAAAAATAAAAGATTTTGGCAATAATAATGTTGTGGACGGAAAAACATATCTTGATTTTTGCAGAACATTAAGTTTTAGGCTTGAAAATAGCAAAAATGGAATAAACAGTTTCCCGGCTTTTTCCTTTTATGCCTACTGTGATTCTTCACAACATTTTTGGATAAAGCCAGCAGATCCGGATCAATTTGATTTTCATGGTGCATTTAAGAAATTTGGTTTTATTGATTGGACTCAGAAAAACAATTTCAAAGTTAATGATACGGTTTTTATTTATGCTTCCGGAAGTGAGCAGAAAATATGCTGTAAGACCATTGTTGAAAGAAATAATATTCCTTATGATGATACTCAAGATGATAGCGAATTTAACAAAGTCAGTAAATTTGAAGTAAGCACAAAAAACAAATATGTACGGCTTAGA
>JAILAB010000078.1 GCA_024681855.1 Elusimicrobiales bacterium | reverse complement strand
TTCCATGACCTTACGGAAGAAAAAGACTATCACAATGTGTTTCTTGGCCTTGTCTATATTGCAACCGACAATTACAGCATAAAAAGCAACCGTGAAAGCGGCGAAGGCCGGTATGACATAGCAATGTTTCCGAAGAGAAATAATCTCCCCGGCATAATTTTTGAACTAAAGCATTACAGGGCGGAAGAAGGGGAAAAGGCAGACAGGCAGAAACTGGAAAAATCACTTGAAAAAGCTGCCGAAGAGGCCTTGAAACAGATAGAAAACAATGCCTATCTTACGGAACTTAAAGAAGCCGGGGCAAGTCCCATTTTCAAATATGGAGCAGCCTTCTGCGGCAAAAAGGCAAAAATAATAAGCAGAAACAAATGATTTTTGCCACAAATTATGGCAGCTTTTATTACTGAAAACGATATTGAACAGGCAATTCTGAAAAAGCTGAAAGGCAGTGCTTTTGGCTATAAAGTCATCATTTGCGATTCTGACCCGGCACACAAGGAAAACCTTAATGACGGAACAGGCCGCCCTAACAAGAAAATGTGCGTACTGCCCGATATTCTAAAAAAACAGCTTGCCAGACTTAACACTGCCATTCCACAGGACAAGCTGGACGAAATTTACAAAGATCTTACTGCGGACTTTTCAGAAAGCGATTTGGACAGCAGGAACTATTCCCTGTACAAAAAGATACGGGAAGGCATAACGGTAAATTTCCGCAAAAACGGAAAGGAAGACTTCGCACACATTCAGTTATTGGATTTTGACCATCCCGAAAACAATGATTTTACCGCTGTTTCCCAAATGTGGATTCAGGGCCGCTATGGCTGGAGAAGACCGGACATTTTAATTTTTGTAAATGGCCTGCCACTGGTATTCATTGAATTAAAAAACAGTATTATCAAACTACAGGAAGCGTATAACAAGAACCTGCTGGATTACAGGAAAGCCATTCCCAACCTGTTTGCGTTCAATCAGATCTGCGTGTTATCCAACGGCCTTGAAACAAAACTTGGTGCGTTCAATGCCACTTTTGACTTCTTCTTTGAATGGCTGAAGGCAAGCGAGGGGGATAAACCAGACCGCAAGGCCATACATGACAAAGGCGTTTCCGCAGAATATTTTGCAGACTGCCTGCTACATAAGGAAAAACTGCTGGATTACATTGAAAACTTTGTTCTTTTCCATAATAAGACAACAAAGATAATAGCAAAGAATCATCAGTTCATAGGCGTAAACAACCTTTTCAGATCACTGCTCAGGAAAGAGGAATTAAAAGGAAAATTAGGCGTATTCTGGCATACGCAGGGCAGCGGAAAGAGCTTTTCCATGGTAATGTTTGCCAGAAAGGTACGCCGCAAATTGGAAGGCAATTTCACATTCCTAATAATTACTGACCGTGATGACCTTGACACACAGATTTACAAGAACTTTCTGCGTACAGAGGTAATAGGGCCAAAGGAAGAATGTCAGCCAAAAGACAGCGGACAGCTGCGGGAATTTTTACAGACAAACAAGTCCTTTGTGTTCACCCTTATACATAAATTCCGCTATGACAAGGGCAAAAAATATCCAGTGCTTAGCAGACGCAACGACATAATAGTAATGGTGGACGAGGCGCACCGCACACAGTACAAGGATCTTGCGGAAAATATGCGCAGGGCATTGCCAAACGCTAACTTTATTGCATTTACAGGCACTCCGCTGCTTGGACCAAAACGCCTTACAAACCAGTGGTTCGGTGATTATGTATCCGAATACAATTTCGCCCAGTCTGTAGAGGACGGCTCAACAGTTCCGCTGTTCTATTACCGCAGAGTGCCGGAAGTTGGCCTTAAAAACAATTTCCTTGATGATGATGTATTAGACATTATTGAAAGCGAAAACCTTAACGAGGCGGAATCCGCACTGCTGGAAAATTCCGCAAGCCGCATACTGGAAGTAATAAAACGTGATGACCGCCTTGAAACAATAGCAAGGGACATAGCCCATCATTTTCCAAGAAGAGGCTTTCTGGGCAAGGGAATGGTTGTTTCCGTTGACAAGTTCACCGCTGTCAAAATGTACGACAAGGTTCAGCATTACTGGGAAGAAGAAAAGAAAGCCATAATTGCCGAACGCAATACTGCCCCAACCAGGGAGAAACGGGACGAACTGACACGCATACTGGAATACATGAACACCACGGAAATGGCAGTGGTAATATCAGAAGAGGCAGACGAGGCAGAGAAATTTGCCAGACAGGGGCTTGACATTCTTAAACACAGGCAGAAAATGAATGCCATAGTTGATGGCATGGACCTTGAGGACAGGTTCAAGGACCCGGATTCAAATCCGCGGCTTGTCTTTGTATGCGCGATGTGGCTTACCGGTTTTGACGTAAAGAACCTGTCCGTAATGTATCTTGACAAGCCTATGAAAAGCCATACCCTGATGCAGGCCATAGCAAGGGCAAACAGGGTTTATCCCGGCAAAACCTGCGGAATGATAGTTGATTATGTAAATGTATTCAGCTATATGAGGAAAGCCCTGGGTGAATACGCCACAGGCAGCGATGGGCAGGAATATCCTGTTAAGGACATAGACAATCTTGTAAGCCTTATAGACAGGACCATTGAGGAAACAGACATTTTTCTTAAGGAAAACGGCATTGATCTGGACAGAATACTGCTGGAATCAGACACTTTCGGCAGACTGGAATTTTTAAGGGCAGCCTACGGCAGTGTAATTGAAAAGGAAGAAACCAAGAACAAATTCAAGGTGCTTTCCAACACGCTTATGAATCTTTATGAGGCCTCCAAGCCGGAAATCTTTGAGCTGCACTGGCAGAATGACAAATTTCCGCCAATTATGTATATTCATGGCCTTATGCACAATATAATTGATGACGAAAAAATAGCAAGGGCAAGGCTGAAAATAGCTAAAATTCTTGACAACAGTGTTGAGTCCTTCCGCACGGATATGAAATACAATGCCAGCGTGGTGAGCGATGTAAAGGCAATCAGTCTTGCTGATATTAACATTGAAAAATTAAGAATGGAATTAAGGGAAACTCCATACAGGCCCATTCAGATTGAAGATCTTAAAACCTATATAGAGGAAATGCTGCAGAAAATGATAAACAAGAACTGCGGCAGAATAAAATTTTCAGAACGTTATAAGGGCATTATTGACAGGTACAATGCCGGCGGAACAGAAAACACGGATTATTATGAGCAGCTTCTTAAGCTTATTGAGGATTTAAAAAAGGAAAATGCCCGCCCGGCAGAATACGGCCTTTCGGAAGAAGAACTTGAAATATTTGATTTGCTCATAAAGGACAAAAAACTGACAAAAGAGGAAGAACGCAGGGTTATTCTTTCGGCAAGAAACCTGTATAATAAACTTACGGAAAACAAAGACAGCCTTTTTGTAGCAGACTGGTACAAGGACGAACAGCCCAGGGCGAAAGTTAAAAACGCCATTATGGATTCGCTTGATGCCGGATTGCCGGAAAGCTATGACAAGGAAGTGTTTGATGCAAAAACTGACCTGCTGCTAAACCATTTTATTGACATGTCCGTACAGGGCTATGGCTGGATAGGTACATCCATGTAATTCCAGATACTTATATCATACCGGCAGACGAACTTTTACCATGCAGAAACTTATTGAGATATTTCCTTTGATTGAGACGGACCCGGACCTTGCCGCTGCATACACTGTTATGTTTATAATTGCGGTTACAGTTGTTATTTTTATTATACACTCAAGGTCAATAAGAAAAAAAGACATGAAACGAGTGGAAGGCCTGCGCCGCCATGCGGAGGAGAGGGGCCTCAGGTTTACTGAGGAAGCCAAAATTACCGGAGCAGCTGCCAAAGGCCTTTTTTTTATAAAGGGGAATTACGATTCCCGCCATGCATCAAATATGACTCTTGGAGTAAAGGCCGGGCGGCATGATTTTAATGTTTTTGACTATGAGTATATTACAGGCTCAAACAGCAATACAAGACAGTATCACCGATATGCCTGCGCTCTGTGCGAGCTGCGCAGGACTTCAGGCAGGGTTTATCCTTTTTTTTACATAGAGCCGGACAGTCTGCTTTACAGGATTGAAAATCTTTTTAACCGCTCAGATATTTATTTCAGTGCCTACCCGCGCTTTTCAAAAATATATCATGTAACAGGCCCTTCAAAAGAAAGAATAGAAGCCTTTTTTACGCCTGCTGTTATTTCATGCCTGGAATCTCACCCCGGACTTGAGATTTATTATGAAGGCAATTATATAACCATATGCCGCAAAGGGCTTTTAAAGCCACCGGAAATGGAAGATTTTGAAGCAGAGGCAGCTGAAATAATACAGGCCCTGGCAATGTAAATCAGGGATAAACAAAAAAGGGGAAGATTCTGCATCTTCCCCTTTTTACTTTGCTCACGCCGGTTTTAGAAGTTTACTTTTACCGAACCGGTAATTGTGCGCCCTGGCGCGAGCGTTGTTTCGCTGTCAAGGAATCTTTCATTAAACACATTGTCAGCGGAAATGCTTATCTGTACAGTCCTGCTTATCTGTGAGGTAAGCGCAACGGCGGTGGTGGAATATCCTCTTATGTAAGTAGTGTTATTCACATCAACCCATGACTGGCCCTTGTGAGTCCAGTTGACTGAAAGCTGTGTCTGATGTGGGAACATATAGGAAATTCCTGCTGCCCAGATATGGTGGGGGGCATCCGCAAGAGTTTTTCCATTAAGGCTTGTTCCTTCCTCTTCGCCTTCAAGCACTTTTGAATGGGACTGCGCATAAGAAGCGGAAAGGCTTAAATTCCCGGTCTGGTATCTTACGGGAATCTCAAAGCCGTATATCTGGGCTTCACCTATATTCTGATACTGGCGGAAATTTGTTACGCCGTCAGTAAAATATTTTGTGTAAATATAGTCTTTTGTTTTGGTGTAATATGCATTGGGTTCTATGAAAAGTCCTTCTGCCGGGTTTACGGTAAATCCGGTTTCTACAGTATCGGAAGTTTCCGGCTTAAGGTCTTCATTAGGCAGCTGCATTCTGCCGCCGCGCCACATGGCAAGAACCATGTTTTCAAGGGCGGGACCATTGAAGCCGTGGGACCAGCCTGCGTATTGGCTTATGCTATCGGAATATTTGTAATTGACAGCAACCTTAGGCGAGAGTTCCTCCCAGTTTTTGTCTTCAAGGTTTTTGCCGTCCTTGTACTCCTGCGGTATGCCTCCGCCGTTGGTGTTTCTTGAATAGCCGTCATAAAAACCGGCGTAGTCATAGCGGAGCCCGGCCAGAATGCCAAGGCGGTTCTCCATGAATTTTTTCTGGGCCTGTATATAAGGAGCGATGTTATAGCGTTTTCCGTCATCATCTCCGTAATGGGCCCCGGTGGTATATGTAAGGTCTTTGCCGAAAACCGCTCCGTTATTTGCGTCAACGCCCATTGTAAGCGTCATTCCGTCAAATTCAGAGGTAAGGTTTGCATTCATTCCATAATCCTGGCGTTCCACTTTTGCGAGCGCATCTTTATTGGTCTGGATTTTTTCATAATGCACGTTTTTGAAATTTCCGCCTATTTCCCAGCCTGAGCCCTGTTCCGTTCTGCCTTCCCATTTGGCCTGTGCCATGTGGGTATCATTCTGGCGGTAGTCAGGCCTGCTGAATCCGTTCTTCTGGAATTCCTCACCATTGTATCTTTCACTGTAATTATAGGTAAGCCCCAGTCTGCTGTTATCACCGGTTTTGTATATGGCTTTCACGCCGCCCTGTTTCATGTCAACATCGGCTTTTTTATATACTCCGTTGTTTCTTCTTGCTGATTCTTCCGTTGTTATATATCCGTCGCTCTGCAGTGTGTTTGCGCTAAGCTCAAGGAAAAGACTGTCTGTCAGGTCAAAGCCAGCCTTTGCGCCAACCCTGTATGTATTGTATGTGCCGTAAGAAGCGGAAACCTCATATCCTTTTTTGCTTTTTGTGATAATGTTTATTACGCCGGCCATGGCATTGGCGCCATAAATAGAAGAACCTGCACCTTTCACAACCTCTATGCGCTCAATATCCTGGAAAATAAGGTCATTCCATATAACGCCGCCTGTGGCGCTGCTGTTAAGCGGCATTCCGTCAAGCATTACAAGAACCCTTGCGCCTGTATCCTGTGCGCCGCTGTAGCCGCGCATTGATACCGTACCGCTCTGCGAGTAAATTCCGGCGCTTCTTGATGTTATAATGCCCGGCACCAGGTTCTGCAGTTTCTGGTCCAGTGTGTCGCCGGGGGCGGCCTGTATCTGCTCCGGCATGATTACTTCCACGGAGGCGGGGACATCCGCAATGCTCTGCGCTGCCCTGGACGGGGTTGTAACGGTTAAATTAATGTCCGCCGCAAATGACGGGGAAGCCATTGCGGCGATCAGTAATGCTGTGCCGGTAAGTTTTATTTTTCCGGCAAAAATATTTTTTCCTTTCATTGTCATAATCCTTGCTGTTTCAGAATATTCCGGCTTCAGAAACCATAAGTACCGTATTCCGTCCGGATCTTTCTTCATACTATTTTAACAAAAAGTATGAATAAATACAAAATAAAAATCCCTTTCCTGTTTCCTGAAAAGGGATTTCTGTTTCGCTCTTTATAAAAAGATTATTGATTTTACAGTTTTTATGTCATGCTGAATTTATTTCAGCATCTCTGCGGCTTAAAGAGGTCTTGAAACAAGTTCAGGACGACGAAGTAATCTTTGCGTTCTTTATAATTATATTGTGTTAATATTTCTCTTTAAAAAGAACCTTAATGAATATGTCTTGCTTTGTTTTTTTTTCTTTATTACAATTATGTCAGATGCGCATTTTATGCCTTCCCGTGCTGATTTGCGCTGATGTTCTGTTTACAATAATAATGTAAGGAGAAAACTTATAAAATGTCTTCACAAAAAATATATTGGACTAAGACTGACGAGGCCCCAGCATTGGCGACCCTGTCTTTTCTGCCCATAGTAAAGGCTTTTACCAAGGAAGCCGGAATACAGATTGAAGAAAAGGATATATCACTTGCGGGACGCATTCTTGCGGCGTTCCCCGAACACCTTAAAGAAGGCCAGAAAGTGCCGGATAACCTGGCATTCTTAGGTGAACTCACCCTTCACCCTGAAGCCAATATCATAAAACTGCCGAATATAAGCGCCAGCCTGCCACAGCTTGAGGCAGCGATAAAGGAACTGCGCGGACAGGGATATGATGTGCCGGAATACCCTGAAAATCCCACAACTCCCGAAGAGGAGAAAATAAAGGAACGCTATTCCAAGGTGCTTGGCAGCGCCGTGAACCCGGTGCTCCGCGAAGGAAATTCAGACCGCCGCGTCCCGGCCAGCGTAATACAGTACGCCCACAAACATCCGCATGTGCTCAAAAACTGGAACAAGGACTCCCATGCCAGAGTAGCACACATGTCATTCGGAGATTTTTACGGCAATGAAAAAGCCGTATGCATGGAAAAGGACGATGAGCTAAGCATAAACCTCATAACCCCGGCCGGTCAGAAAAAACTTCTTAAAAAGGTAGCAGTAAAAAAAGGCGAGATTGTGGACGGCACATACATGGATGTGTATGCGCTCCGCTCTTTCTATAAGGAGACACTGGATATAGCCAAAGAGGAAGGCCTGCTCTGGAGCGTACATCTCAAGGCAACGATGATGAAAGTTTCTGACCCGGTGCTTTTCGGCCATGCCGTGCATACTTTCTTCCGCCCTGTTTTTGACAAATATGAGGAAACCTTCCATAAATTAGGAATCAACCCGAATATGGGTATGGGCGACCTTCTTGCCAAAGTAGAAACACTGCCGGAAGATGAAAAGAATGCAATAAAAGCAGATATTCAGAAAGTTTATGACGAACGCCCTGCTCTCGCCATGGTGGACAGCGCCAAAGGCATAACGAATCTGCATATGCCGAACCAGGTTATCATAGACGCGTCCCTGCCTGTTGTAATACGTGACGGCGGAAAGATGTGGAACAAAAACGGTGAGCTTCAGGAAACGCTCGCGCTTGTTCCGGACCGCAGCTATGCGCAGATATATGAGGCCATGTTCAATGACTGCCGTGAACACGGAGCATTCAACCCGGCTACAATGGGCTCGGTTGAAAACATCGGACTTATGGCGCAGAAAGCCGAGGAATACGGCTCCCATCCCACAACATTTGTTCTTCAGGAAACCGGCAAGGTGCAGGTTGAGGACAGCGAGGGGAAACTCCTGTTTGCGCATCGTGTTCACAAAGGCGATATATGGAGAATGTCCCATGTGAGAGACATTCCAGTCCGCGACTGGGTGAAACTGGCAGTAAAACGCACACGCCAGACCGGCAATCCGGCTGTTTTCTGGCTGGACAGCTGCCGCGCGCATGACTGCCTGCTCCGCGAAAAGGTGGAACAGTACCTGAAAGAGTACGATACCACCGGGCTTGATATAAAGATAATGAACCCTGATGACGCTCTTGTGTATTCAAATGAAATAGTGCGTCAGGGAAAAGATGCCATTTCCGTAACAGGGAATGTTCTCAGGGACTATCTTACGGACCTGTACCCGATTCTGGAAATCGGCACCAGCGCCAAAATGCTTTCAATAGTGCCTCTGCTTGCTGGCGGCGGCCTGTTTGAAACCGGCGCCGGCGGTTCCGCCCCGAAACATGTTCAGCAGTTCCAGGAGGAAGATTATCTGCGCTGGGATTCCCTCGGTGAATTCTCTGCTTTAGGTGCTTCCCTTGAGCAGTTAGGACATGCCAATGACAACAAGAAGGCCATTGTGTTAGCGAAAGCCCTGGACGAGGCAATAGCCCTGTTCCTTGAAAACAACAAATCACCGGCACGCAAGGTCGGCCAGATAGACGACCGCGGCAGCCACTACTATCTTGCCATGTACTGGGCCAGAGCACTGTCGGCACAGAATGATGATGAGGCGCTTAAAGCGAAATTCGCTCCTGTAGCCGAAGCACTGGAGAAGAATGAAGAGCAGATAAACAAGGAACTTATAGGCGCTCAGGGACATAAGGTTGACATGGGTGGATATTATCACCCCGATATATCCAAAACAACAGCCGCAATGCGCCCCAGTGCCACATTCAATGCAATCATTGACAAGCTGTAAAAAAACATAAAACGGAAACAAGGCGTAATAAAACGCCAGATTCCGTTTATCAGCGTGAAGAAGCCGGGAGAAATCCCGGCTTCTCTGTTTAGATAATAGCAGCCTATGGTTTTACTGCATATTAAATTTACCGTACGGTAGAAAAATTATATAATACATTTCAGGAGGATAATTCTTAAAACATATGAAAAAAAGTTTTTTTATTCTTGCTTTTCTGATTGCTGCGGCCTGTCCGGTTACAGCTGTTCATGCCGGCGTGCTTGAAGAACTTCAGGAAACATACAACACTGTTGCAGCGAAGGCTTCCAAAGCGGTGGTAAGTGTTCAGGTTGTCAGGGAGGAAGCCCAGAAAGTGGTGGAACCTGAATATTTCTTCGGTTATGTAATACCACAGGAAAGAATATACAGGCATCAGACAGCGGGAATAGGATCTGGCGTAATAATAAATTCACGCGGTTATGTGCTTACAAATTATCATGTAGTGGAAGACGCCGTTGACATAAAAATAACCATGAAAGATGAAAACGGCACGGAAAAGACATACATGGCAGGTTCCGTTGCTTCAGATCCCGCGCTAGATATTGCACTGCTTAAAGTAAAGGAAGGCGGGGAGTTTCCATTTCTTGAGCTGAATTACAGCGAAAAACTCAGTGTAGGCAATATGGTAATGGCTGTTGGTTATCCTTTCGGCTTCAAGCAGACTGTAACCTCCGGAATAATTTCAGCTCTTAACGCAAAACTGCCGGTAAATGGCAAACGCTATGAGCATCTTATACAGACCGACGCAGCCATAAATCCCGGTAATTCAGGCGGCCCGCTGCTTAATCTCAAAGGAGAAGTAATAGGTATAAATACTGCAATAGCCTCGCCAAGCGGTGCTTTTGCCGGAATGGGTTTTGCCGTACCATCAACCGAGATAAAGCCGGTTCTTGACGATATGCTTGCTGGCCGCAAAATACGCCGCGGCTGGCTTGGCGTTTCCGTATTGGGAATAGACAGAATTATTGCTGCTCAGCTCGGAATGCCCAAGGCAACAGGCGTTATAGTTAATCAGGTCGTTTATGGCTCTCCGGCATGGAAAGCTGGCATTGAGCGCGGGGACATTATAATAGCATGCAATGACAGCGAGATAAACAGCGCTGATTCCATGGTATTGCAGACTTTCTCCAGAAGGCCTGGCGAAAAAATAACTCTTGAAATAATACATAATGGCAAGAGAAAAACAGTAAAAGCTGTGCTTGGTGACAGGGAACAGTCTGAAAACAGTGGGGAAAATGACTCCGCTTCCGTGTCTGATTCAAAAACAGCAGTATGGGAAGGCGTAGAGCTTGAGGCTGGCCCTTCCGGAGCTAAAGTTATGGGCTTGCGCAGCGGCTCTGGCCTTAAGGGGCATCTTATGCGAGGCGACATAATAAGCTCTGTGAATGGCGTTAAAATCAATTCATCTGCCACTTTGAAAAAAGCATTCAATTCCGCCAGTCTTAGGGAGGGAGTTCTTTTTGACATAGTGAGGAATGGCCATCCAAGCTATATAAGCGTGCAGTCGGCAAGATAATTGCCATTAAGTAAGAAAGACAATAAAGGGCAGGGCTTATGAGTAAGCCCTGCCTTTTTTTGTTTTCATGTGATATTTTTTCAATTTTTGGCATTAGTTTCATCTGCTTGCTTAAAAGGTCAGGGCATGTAAAATAATGCCCCTATATGCTAAAATTAATTTTGCAGAGGAATGAAGTGAGAAGCTTCAGCTGCCCCGCAACGGTATGTTTTCCATTCAGGAAAACGAGCCCGGTCTACTGCATATCCTGGCTAGCCAGGAAATTCCGAGGGGAAGGAGAGGCCTTAAAGGCTTTTTTATATGGTGTTCTTTAATAATGCGGCATTTCGCCGCGCATTTGCAGCCCTGCTGCTATGTTTATGTCTTTTTTTTAATTCTTCTGCCAATGCTTCAGACAAGCGCTGGGTTTCAACCATGCCTTCATATACTGAAATCCTTTTTGAAATAGGAGCTGGCGATGAGATTGTGGGAGTCTCTGATTACTGCGACAGGCCGGCGGCGGCAAAAAAAATAGCTAAGGTTGGCAGCTACTATACGCCTTCAGCGGAAAAAATTTATTCATTAAAGCCATCTGCTGTTTTTATTCCTGTATCTTCTGTTTCCCGCCTTGGCCAGGATCTTGAAAAGCTTAAGCTTCGTGTAATAATGATTCCCCAGGAAAAGAGCGTTGCGGATATTTTTGAAACAATAAGCATTCTTGCAAAGGAAACCGGACATATTGATGAAGGGAACAAACTTATAAATTCGCTCAAAGGCATGCTTCCTGAGCCAGTATCATACGGAAGCCGGGCGAAAGTGTATATAGATGTGGATTCCGGCCTATGGACATGCGGCAGCATGTCATATCTCAATGACCTTGTTGAGCGGGCTGGAGGCTTAAATGTGTTTTCTTCCGTAAGAAAAAATTATTTTCAGGCTGCATGGGAATCTGTGCTTAATGAAATGCCGGAATATATAATATCTGTTTCCGGCAACATAGATGATATTTCTGGAAGGCCGCTGGCCTCTTCAATCCCTGCCATGCGCAATAAAAAGATTATAGAGCTTGACAGAAACATTGTTTCTAGGCCTGGCCCGGCTTTATTTCCATTAATTAAACAAATCAATAATTTCTTGCGCCCGGAGCAGGAGAAAAAAGCCGGAACAGGCAAAGACTTGTCTGAAAATACTAAAAAATGAACAGAAAACATGCCTTAACTATATTATTCTTAGCTGCTGTCTCAGCCTTTTCCTCAAGCCTGCTTTCTGGGGCAGCCGGCATTGACCTTCCTGTTATTTTACATTTTAGGCTTCCAAGGACTATTGCTGCCTGCATAGCGGGGGCAGCATTGGCTTTGGCTGGCACAATATTTCAGGGGGTGCTGAAAAATCCTCTGGCCGATCCTTACCTGCTAGGCACTTCCGCAGGCGCTTCTGCTGCTGCGGCATTATGTTTTCTAAACGGATTCGGAAGGGGAACTCCCTTATTCTATATTATTGTTTTTATTGGGGCTGCGGGGGGGACATTCCTTTCATATATGATAGCCAGGTTTTCCGGAAAAATATCAGATGCATCACTTATACTTTCCGGAGTGGCAGTAAGCTCTTTTCTTACAGCACTGTTAATGCTGTTTATGAACTTAGGCGGGGAGAAGGCATTGGCTCTCATAGGTTTTGTAATGGGCAGCTTTTCTGCTCCTTCTTTGGCCGAACTGCTGGTTTCAGGCTTGATTCTTTTGGCGGTCCTTGCGGCAGCATTCGCATGCAGCCGCTTTCTGGATGCTTTTTCCCTTGGCGAGGAAAAGGCATATCATTTAGGGGCTGATCCTGCCAAGGGCCGTATTCTTTTTTTTGCGCTGGCTAGCGCAGCTTCCGCAGCTGCCGTTTCTCTTTGCGGCACAATAGGATTTGTGGGGCTGATGGTGCCTCATATAATGCGCCTTATGTTTTCTCCGCTTGCGCGCATTCTTGTTCCAGCATCCGCTTTAGGCGGAGCTGTGCTGTTATGCGCGGCGGATACTGCGGGCCGGGCTTTGTTTGCTCCTTCTGAAATCCCGGCAGGGATAATAATGTCGCTGTGCGGTGCGCCTTTTTTCTTATGGCTGCTGTTTAGAAAAAAAGCCTCTGGCCGCGCATTTGTTTTTTCAGGAAGTGATGTCTTGCAATCCCAGGCAAATGAAAGGCCTGCTTCTATTGCTGCAGTGCCTTCTGATAATTCTGGTTTTTTACGCAATAATAAATATAATGGTAATCTTCCTCTTCTTGAAATTCGCAATTTGTCATTTGCCTGGGATTGCGGTAAGGCATCAGGCAAAAAAAGCAGCTTGGCGGCTGGCTTGCCGCAAGGCAGGACTGGCAGCCGGATTCTGTCAGATTGCCAAAAAGTTCTTTTCAGGAATCTTTCCTTTTCCCTGGAAGCTGGGGATTTTCTCGGAATATTGGGGCCTAATGGCGCTGGCAAGTCAACCCTGCTGAAAATAATAAGCGGATTTATAAAAAACGATGCCGGGATTTATTTGGATGGGATAAAAAGATCTGCCCTTTCTCCAGCTGAGCTTGCGTCTAAAATATCATGGCTTCCGGGCGAACTTGAGACCCCTTATGATTTTAATGCATCTGATTTTGTGGAGCTTGGCTGCTGCGCCGGCACAGGTTTCATGAGCCTGGCAACGCATAATGACCGTAAAAGGGCTATTGATGCTCTTTCTGCCGCTGGCATATTGGGACTGTCTGAAAGAAGCCTTAATTCACTTTCTAGCGGGGAAAGGCAGCTTGTTTTTCTGGCGCAGGCTTTAGCGCAAGATTCATCTGTCATGCTGCTTGATGAGCCTGTGTCTCATTTGGATTTGCATTACAAATCCCGTTTCTTAGAAATAGTGTCTTCTTACATTGGCAGCGGTAAGCATTGCGCTATTGCTGTGCTTCATGAGCCTGCTTTAGCATTTTCCTGTACTAAAGTGTTGCTTTTAGGACATGATTCATTCTTCTTTGGAAATCCTGGCAAGGCCGTTTCTCGCGATAATCTTTCTGTATTGTATGGCATAGAAAAAGACTCTCCGCTGCTCCGTTTTTGATCTTTTTTATGTTTTTTGCATGAAATGCTGGGCCTTAAGTCCTATTTGTTTTTGGGACTGCGGGCCTTTGCCTAATATTGACAGCCGATATATAATATAAATATGAAAAAGGCATTCTACACTCTATCCCTATTGCTGTCAGCTTTGCTTGCTGTGCCGGCATTTGCAGCTAATCAGGCTGCTTCTGCTAAACCTAATAGCGGCAGTGCTGTTCATTCCAGCGTGGTCGGCAATGTCCTTCCTGGTTTCCAGATGGACAATAATTGGCTTGACTTCGTCCAGTCTCCTGTTTTCCCAGTTTCTGGGCCAATAGAAGAAGAAGCTCCGCTCGTGCGCGGCGCATATCCTCAAGATTTAAAACAGTATTCTTTCTGGTATCTTAATGAGGTTAACAGAAAGGTAATATCAGGCGCTTCAAAGACCGTTGATGTCGCTATGTACAGCATTAATTTAGCAGATAATGTCAATGATCTGATAGAAGCCGCAAACAGGGGCGTTAAGGTTCGTCTGCTTATGGACGAGAAACACTGCTATCCCAGCCTTCACAAGGAAGTAAAGCGCCTTCTTGAAGTACCGGGAGTTCAGTTTAAAACCATACGCGGCTACGGTGACTGGGGTGTCAACCATAACAAGATAGTCATTAGCGACCGTGAGATAGTTACCGCCGGCTCATATAACTGGACTTTCAGCGCTACATATCAGAACCTGGAAAATTCCGTTGTTCTTACAGATCCTAGATATGTCAATGGTTATGTAGCCTATTTTGACTGGATGTGGGAAAGAGGCCGTGCTCTTCAGGCCAGCCAGCCTGGAACCGTGCAGCCTGGCACATACGGAATTCCGCCTCAGGCGCCAGCCATAGCGACATTCAATGGCGTTGAAGTTCCCGCTTTCATATTCTCTCCGGGCTCCAGAAGCGAAGAGAGGCTTGCTGCCCTTATTGATGCTGCTAAAGTCAGCGTGGATGCATGCACATTCTCATTCTCTTCCAATATACTTGCGGATGCCCTTATACGTGCTCACAAGCGCGGTGTGAAGGTCCGCTTCATGATGGATCAGAAAATTGCCCAGACTTCATATACTGCCCGGTATCTTCATGCCAGCGGCACAGATTTTAAAGTGCGCGCAGGCCGCAAGGGCAAAGGAGCTCTGCATGATAAGTTTATCATAATAGATGGCAAGGTTATGCAGACAGGGTCTTTCAACTGGGCTCAGAACGCTAATGTTAATTCCTTTGAAAATATGGTTTTCTTTGTAGATGCCTACCATATAAAAGGATATCAGAATACATATGATACGCTCTATTCTGAGGCTGTTGCAGTAGGGCCGGATCATTTTAACGCTCTTGAGCAGCAGTAGCAATAAGTAGAACCAAAAAAAAGGCACTCTTTAAAGAGTGCCTTTTTTTTTATATAATCTAAGAGATACTATTCCCGTTAAAATTGAATTAAGATAAGGAGAGATACCAAATTTATGAGCCCGGACGGCAGCAGATCGGAAGGAAGCCACAAAGAAGAAAAGCCTGAAACAGGCAGCATTAATAAAACAGAAGCGGCATTAATGCCCCGTGATTCTAATTGGATGTTTATATGTTGGGAAATCCCTGAGCAGCAAAAAAAAGAGCTGGGGGATAAATTTAATACTGATTTTTCACATAGCCGCCTTACTATAAGGGTTCATGACATGACTTCCGGGCATTGCTTTGATACAGACATTTTGCCTGAAGCAAAAAACTGGTATCTGAATGTAACTGAAAGCGGCCATGCCTATTATTGTGAAATAGGATATAAGATAGCAGAAAAATTTGAAGTATTGGCAAAAACAAATTCAGTTAAGCTTCCTCCTGCTAATCTTACAGGCCTTATAGGCGAAAAAATTCATTCCGTAAGCGGCAATATTGAAAAGCTTCTTGAAGCTGGTGTTGATAAAGCAGGCGCGGCATCCGAAAATCTGGCTAAGAGATGGGATATGATACGCTCTGTTTTTTCTCAGGCAAATGCAGCAGGCATTCAGAAAGACACTGATCTTAAGCCTGCGGAAAAGAAAGACAAAGAGCATAAAACCCAGTTTTGGCTGGCGGCTGATTGCGAGCTTGTTGTTTTTGGAGCAACAGAACGCAATGCGGAAGTTACTGTTGGCGGGAGAAAAATTTACTTAAATCCTGATGGCACATTTACCGCCCGTTTTTCATTTCCTGACGGCCTTACCCGTCTTAATGTAAAAGCATTGTCTGCGGATAAGACACAGTCTAAGAATGTTATTATCGAGGCCCGCCGCAGTACCGACAATAAATCTGGCTTAGAAAATTGACATCATTTTCTTTGATTCCGTTCTAAATAAAAAAGACCGGTGAAAAACCGGTCCTTTTTTATTTATCTTTGCATTGCGTCCATGTTTGCTTCTTTTTTTATTTCTTCAATTAAGGCTGCCATTCCCGGCTGATTATGCGGTATTGGTTTACCTAGGATTTCATATAGATAATTTTGAAGATGAAACATCGTGTGTCCGGCATTAAGAAGCTTAGCTGCTTTAACACCCATGTGAAATAGCGAAAGATTTGGAAGATCTGGCTTTTTTAACACAGGGGCCGATATTCGCCTTGCCAGCAGCAGGGCTATTTCTGGAGCCGGATCAAATGCTGCCTGGATTCCTGCCTCTTTAAGACTTTCTGCCAGCCAGGCGAGTTTTTTTATATTGTCTTCTGTAGTTGACCTTGCTGTTTTTCTAAGCATTATATCCGCAGCCTGTTTTGCATATACTGCTGCCTGAGCCTTTAGCGGAGCCCAGGAACTAAGATCTTTTTCTGGCAGCTGCTTAAGCAGATACAGATAATCTTTCAATATAGAAAGCGTATCGGCAGAATGGTTATCCCTTATTGCAGCGGCCAAAAGCCATGCATATCTGTTTTTTTCTTCAGGCGAAAAACTGTCAAAAGTTATTCTCGTAGTTCCAGGCATTGAATCTAGTATTTGTTCCGCTGCCGCAGAGCTTTCAGAAGAAATGGCTTTTTCCATTTCCTTTTTTATCTCCATGCCTGCAAAGAACATTACAGGAAACTCTTCTTCTTTTCTAAGATATGCGAAAGCAAGTTTTATTTTTTCGCCGCCGCGCATGGCAGAAACTTCGCCGGCAACTTCCAAAGTTTCGTTTATGTTTCTTCTTTTGCTTATGCTTACAATCTCTTCTGTTTCCTTTTCAGGGCTGTCAAAGAACATTTTTTGAGCTACCGAGAAAGCTGCGGCTTTTTCAACGGCATTTCTGTTTTCCCTTGTAATTCTCAAATATTGTTCCCTTGCCGTGCCTTCGCCTTTATAATTGGATTTTGCCTGTGAAAGCAATGCAAGAAAATTGTTTTCATCTTTCAGCCGTCCAAATTCCTTTAATGTTTCGCATACTCTTGCGGCATAACGCAAATTTTGAACAGTCTCTATTCTGGAGACATCAGAGAAGAACCAGCCGCAGCTTGTGAACATGAATAGGGAATTTTTCTGCATTTCAAGAAGTTTTAGGACTTTAGATTTTTCTTCCTGATTAAGTTCATGAGAGGCATGTTCTGAAAAAAATTTATCTATTGTTTCATCTGTTGCATTGAATATTACGGAAAGAGCATTGTTTCTTGCTTTCCAGGGATCTTTCAGATATTTCAATGCTTCACGGCCATAAAGATCCGCGGCGGCATCGCGCAGCATATTTAACGCTATGCGCAATGGATGACGCCACTCCGTGCTGTCTCCGTTTTCGCTGCCGCAAGGACAGCCGCCTTTCCACCGCCTTAACCCGTGGGCGCAGCTCCATGCTGTGCCTTCACCGTCGGGACCTTCTTTTATTTTTAATTCTGCTTCCGGCGGATTGGCTTCAAGATATTCTCCAAAATTAACTACTTTTATTCCCCTGTTTTGCAATTCCTTGTTGAAAGCGTATGCCAAGGTCATCTCTGCATATTTGTGATGATGTCCGAAAGTTTCGCCGTCTACTGCCATTGTTACAAGCTGATTTTCGCTTCCTGGAGTAAAACAGCCTTGCACCCTTTCAGCGAAAGCTGATGAGTTGTTTAGGAGTCCTTCAAAAGCTGCTGCTTTTGAAAGCGGACCGTCATAAACAAAAACAGCTATGCTCCTGTTTTTTGCTCCCGGCTGATCATCTTTCCATATATAAGGCCTGCGGGCATTAAAGTTTCCGTCAGATACATCTGTCCACTTTGAACTGCCAGGTTCTCTTATTGCAGCTATCTGATATGGGGAAAGTATCACATATTTTAGTCCCAAATCTATTAATAACCTTAATGTATTCTCGTCAGCGGCAGCTTCTGGCAGCCACATGGCTTCAGGCATAAAGCCAAAGCGCATTTTGAAATCTTCTATGCCCCATATTGCCTGAGTAAGCCTGTCCTGAAAAGAGGCCAGCGGCATTATTATATGATTATATCCCTGCGCTATGGCGCTGGAATGTCCGCAGCGCCTGCGCGATTCTCTTCCTGCCGCAATAAGTTTATGATAATAGGATGGAAAGGCTTTTTCATACCATGACAGCAGTGTCGGGCCGAAATTAAAATTAAAATACTCATAATTGTTTATGAATAAAAAAGGCTTTCCATTGCTTTGATTTATCCTTGCGCAGGCATTTGGCAAATAGCATTCTCTTGCTATTCTTGAATTCCAGTTGTCAAATGGCCATGCTGAAGGCTGAGGGGGGATTTTCCCTGTCCACGGATTTTCGCGCGGCGGCTGATAAAAATGGGCATGAAGACAGAAAAAACGGTTTTGAGATGACATATTAGATATCAATGCTTATTAGCTGGTTTTATTATATGGAATTTATATCTCAATGTAAGATATTTTGCCAAAAATAAGCCCCATGTTTTTGCATGAGGCTTTGTTTGCTGGCTGATTGTTTATTTTGAAGCGCCGATAAGTTTTTCTATTTTGGCTTCTTTCCTTAACTGTTCAAGAAATTTATTGTATTCGTCTCTATAATTTTTTTCAGAAAGGAAGCCTGAAAGCTCTTCTCTTACTGCGCTGAATCTGGCTTTCTGCTTGGCTCTTTTTTCCTCTACCCTGAAAATGTGCCAGCCTCTCGCTGTTTTAACAGGTTTAGAGTTTGTTCCAACCGGCATTGCGAAAATTGCTTTGTCCGCCTCTTCCGGCATCATGCCTTTTGAAACATATCCGAGGTCTCCGTAGCGGCTTAATGTTTCCCTGTCATCCGAATATTTTTCTACCGCAGCGTCAAAATCTATAGCTCCTGATGAAAGCTCTTTATAAGCCTTGTCTGCTTTTGCTTTGGCCGCATCTTGAGAATTTTTGTCTGTAGAGCAGTATACATGGCGCAGACGCACTCTTTCAGCTGTTGCTTCTTCTAATTTTTTTGCCACAAGCTTTATTGTGCCTTGGTCTTCGGCATTAAGCCCTGATGGCATTTTGCCTGTCTTTGAATAATCGCTTACCTGTTCAAAGAATGTTTTAACATCGCTGTCAGAAGGAACTTTTAGCTTGGGGCGTATGGTGTCCTGTACAAGTTTTCTTACCATAAGCTCATTGCGAACTTCCTCGCGGAACTCTTCCATGCTGGTGCCGCTTTTCTTTAGCTCTTCTCTAAAAGCATCTTCCGTCTGTTTTGCGTTTAGAGTCTTTCCTTCTTTAGATATGGAAAACTGCTTTCGGTATTCAGAAAGACGGTTCTCCAATTCTCTTTCATATACCTTTATTTTTGAAGCTTTGGCTTTTTGTTTGAGCAATGTGTCATCAATCATTTTTTCAAGAGCCATCGCTTCCAGTTTTTCTTTATTTCCTGCCTGGGCAAGGAAGCCTGGCATTGCTGCATATTGTGTCAGCAGCAAATTTTTAGTCTTATTATAATCCGATAGAGTGATCGGCTCATTGTTTACTTTTGCTGCCAGGGATTCAACTTCTTTAGCTGCCAGCGGCAAGGCTGCCAGCATAAGAATTAAAGCTATTATCTTATTTGAATTTCTCATCTAAAACCTCCACTTTCAGTTTTGTCTGAAGCTCGTCAATATATTTGTCAAATTTCTGTTTCTCAATAATTTTCTTTATGCGGGGAATAGCTTCATTTTCAGGCATTTTTTCCTGCTTGAATTTTTTTAATATATGAAGCCCCAAATCAGTGCGAGCTATGCCTTGAGTTTCGCCCTGCTTCATTTTTGTTATCATGTCATCCAGCTCTGGCAAAAACTCTCCTCTCATCATGGGGGGAAGATAAATTGTTTCCGTATCTATGGAATAATCTTTTGCCATTTGGTCAAAATCTGCTCCTGACTTAAGCCTGCGGTAAACGGCCTCTGCTTCTTTATAGTTATCCTTCATTAAAATATGGCCTATGGTCATTACATACGGGTATTTGCCATAATATTCTTTTGCTTCCTGGTTGCTTACGGCAAATTTTGTTTTTTTCATTTCCTCCAGCCACATTTTATTAAGAGTATAATCACGATATGCTTCAAGCAGCCCATTTACTTCCAGTTGCTTTTCTTCCATTTTTGCTTTAAATTTGTCGCTTTTAGATACTTCGCTTTTAATGGCTTCCTGTTTTATCAGTTTCTCCTTGATTATTAGGTTCATCAGCTGTTTTCTGCCATTTTTGGTGGATAGGTATCCTGATGCTGCCGGGCCTAGGTTGTCTAACCTTAGCTGCACTTCTTCAGCCGTTATGAAATCGTTGCCTACTTTAGCTATGATTGTTCCTTCAGGCTTTTTGCCGCATGCTGCAATGGCGGCGGCGCAAAGCAATATAAACAGACTTTTCTTCATACAATATAATTTAGCATATTTGCCATTTTCATTATTTTTTGCTTTTTTGCAGGCATAGGCAGCATGCTATGTAGAACATTCAATTTATGGGCTGGGAGCTCTCCTGTAAAAGTTGCCGGCAAATCAGACTGTGAGATTTTTTATGTATTTGTTGAAGCGTTCTTCAACTTCATTTTCCGTTACCGCACAGGTTCTATTTATGCTGAAATCTTCAACATTAAAGGAGGAAAGAACGGTTGCATAAGCCATCGCTTTTTTTAGTACTTTTATTTCTTTCCAATTTTCTTCTTTTGTAATAAATCCCATGAAAGCTCCGCCGAAAGTGTCGCCTGCTCCTGTAGGATCTTTTACTTTTTCAACAGGCCATGCCGGAAATGGGATAAGCTCATTTTCTGTCACTAACAATGATCCGGCATCACCTCGTTTTACTATTATTACTGAGGGGCCTTTCTCAAGCAGTTTTTTTGCTGCGGTTATTACATTGTAAATTCCTGTGAAAAGCCTGGCTTCCTCATCATTTATGAAAAGAATATCTACTTCTTTCAGCAGTTTTTTTAAAGAACTGTTTTTTAGTTTTATCCAATAGTTCATCGTGTCGCATGCTGTTATAGCCGGCTTGCGCATTTGTTTTAAGACATCATACTGTATGTCCGGATCTATATTGGCTAAGAATAGAGAGGAGCAGTTTTTTGCCTTTTCAGTGAGCTTAGGGGAAAAACCTTCAAACACATTCAGGCATGTGGAGAGAGTTTCAGCAGCCTTAAAATCCTTATCATACCGGCCATGCCAGCGGAAAGTGTTTCCTGGCGCAGTTATGAGTCCATCGGTGTTAACATTGTGATTATGAAGAAGGTCTATATATTCTTTTGGGAAATCTGTACCAATGACAGCCACAATGCTAACTGGCGCAAAGCGTGAAGCGGACATTGAAAAATGTATCGCTGAACCTCCGGCGGCATCTGTTATGTTTCCGTGAATGGTTTCAACGGAATCTAATGCTGCCGAGCCTACGACAAGTATCTCTTTGTTCATAAGGTTTTCTGCTCTCTTTTGCTCATATAAATGTCAAAATTACGGTTTTCCGCACAGATTAGCCGTATACAGATATTTTATCATAAGGCTCCCCCTTTTTTTAAGCTCTTTTTTTTTGTACATTATTTGTTAGCGGTTTTTTTAATTGAATCCTTTTTAAGATTTTTCCCGTTAAGGAGTTCCCAAGTGAGCAATAAGACAAGGCAGAGAAAGAATAAGGAACGCATTTATAAGGCAATGTTAAAAATGGCTGTATTCGCCTTCTCATTGCTTATACTGTATTCTGCCGGGCATTATGCAATAAGCTTGTGGCACAAATCAGCGCAGCAGGAGGGCAGTCCTTTGTCTTTTAGCCCGGAAACATATTCCACCAATATGCCTGAGATGAAGCCTGTGCTGGATCCTTTTTTTGATTCGCTTAAAGGGATGGTTCTGTCCTCAACCGGCAGCGCAGCTCTTTGCCAGGGCTTTATGGAAAATCATAAGGAGTTTAAAAGCATTAAGCTGATCCCTAATTACTTTACCGGAGACGTGAATATAAGGTTTGTGCCTAGAAAAGCAGTGGCAGAAGCTGATATTTCCGGAAAAAAAGCTTATATTGCTGATGACGGAACGATAATGGACAGAAATGCCGGAGAAATCGAATCTCTTCCTTTCAATGTTTTTCTTTCTTCAAATAATATTTCAGGGAATCTTCCCAGATTCTTAGTTCAGCTGGCTAAGAGCCATGACATATTTGCAAAGCCTCTTAGGGAAGTCAGCTGCGGGGAGGGGGAAAATTCATGCGTGCTTAAGCTGGAAGACGGTACGAAAATAAATTGGGGAACAATTTTTTATACTTCAAGAAAAATAGAAGAGTTAAATCATATCCTTGCCGTTGCGGGTTCCAGACAGTCAGGAGCTTATAGCTATTTGGATATTGATATGAGATATTGTGTTTCTCTAGGGCGTTCCTATTACAAGACTGTTTCGGGAAAGACAGCTAAGGAAAAAAACTCGTGAGTTAAATTGCCAATGGCTATAGGAGAATGTATATGGGGAAATTTGTTGCGGGCATAAGTCTTGAAAATAGACGCGTAAGCTGCGTGATAGGGGAAGAATACATTAATTCTGATAATGTTACAAGCATAAAGATTATATCCGGAAGCTCAAAAGAGAATGATGTTCGCCTGCTTAATAAGGGCTGGCCTAATAATATGTCTTTGATAAAGCAGCTGGTTTTTGCAGCAGTGTATGATGCAGAACGCTTGGCAGAGAAAAAACTCAATTCTCAAGACGGGCAGAATGTTTCAAAGCAGGGCAAGAGAGCCAAAGGCGGACATAAGGAAAAAGAAGATTTAACCTCGGACGAAGAGGCCATTTCTGTAAAAGCAGATTCTATTTTTCTTTCCGTGCATGGCAGTGATTTTCTTCTCATTGAAGGCCGTGCGGAAGAGGATTTTGGCACTTCTACAAAAATAACCAGAGAGGTTCTTCAGGATCTTTTTGAAAAATCCTTAGCCCCTTGGCTTAAGCAAAACCATAACACTTCAATACTCCACATCCTGCCAAAGAAATTCAGTCCCAAGGATTCTTCAAGGGAGATGCAGTCTCCTTTGGAAATGTCTTTTTCATCTATGACTTGTGATTATATTGCTGTGGGGGCTTCAGACGATGCGTTAAATAATATAAATATAGCTGTGCAGAATTCCGATCTTGCTAATATAGAGAAAACTTTTTATGCTCCGGTTGTAATTGGAGAATACCTGCTTTCATCTTTGGAAAAGTCCAATGGCGTGCTTCTTTTTGACATGGGCCGTCTTTCAAGCACTATGAGCTTATATAAGAATGGCGTGCTTCTAATGTGCAAGGAACTTGATGTCGGTGGCGATACGCTTACGATGAACATACAGGAATATCTGAATCAGTACCAGAATACCGGGCATGAGTTTTCTTTTGAGGCTGCCGAGAGTATAAAGATAGAAAGGGCAGCAGTTCATCCTGACTTAGCTATTGAGAAAGGAAATAAAAAAACGAAGACAGATAATGGCGAAATAACAGACAAGGACATAATAGAAAACTGCATTGCCCTTCATTTGCGTGAAGTGCTTAATGTCTTTATGCAGTTTTATAATGCCTTTATAAAAGAGCATAAAGTAAATTTCAAAATCCCTGCCATAGTGCTTACCGGAGGGGCTTCTAATATAAAAGGCTTACAAAATCTTGTAAAGCAGATGTTTGGTTCCAATGCGGTAAGGACTGGCATATCTTTCCCGCAAGGGAAGGGACTAGACTGTCAGGTAAAGATAGAGTGCCCTGAAGAATACAGGAAAATGGATTATCTTGCTGCCTGCGCAACGCTGAATTATGCTTATAATGCTCCCTCACAGAATGATATATATTCATGGAATGAGGATGATTCCACAGGAAATCCAATAATTGATTTCTTCGTTAATTTGTTTAACCGTTCTATCGGACGCATTTTGCCTGGCGGAAGTAAGAAAGGAAAATCCTGATTGTCTTTATGCTGGAATCATAGGAGAATTTTATGGCATGGTATAATTATGATGATATAATCGCCGTAAAGCATACCGGTAAAAATATAAAGGTAATAGGCGTAGGCGGCGGCGGCAGCATGACTGCCAATTATATTTATAAAAAAATCAACAGCTCTGAAAATAAGCTGCCAAAGGACGGGATAGAATTTATAGTAATAAATTCTGATAGCCAGGCCTTAATGAACAGCCCTATTCTTAAACGTATCCAGATAGCTGAGGACGGACAAGGCGCAGGCAGCGATCCTAAAAAAGGCAGGGAATATGCAGAAAAATGCTCTAAGCGCATTGAGGAGCATGTAAGAAATTCTTATCTGCTGTTCATAACTGCTGGCATGGGCGGAGGAACAGGAACTGGCGCTGCTCCAGTAGTTGCAAGAATAGCAAAACATGCAAATCCTGAGGCTTTAATTATAGGCGTTGTGACTACTCCGTTTACTTCACCTAATCAAAGAAGTTCTGAGGTTGCTGAAGCTGGCATTGATGAGCTGAAAAAAGAGGTGAATGCCCTTCTCATTGTTTCTAATGATTCAATAAACGTGATGATTGGCAAAGATAAAAATGCCATTTATAACTCTTCTATGCGCATAACTGATCAGGTTTTATACAATGCCATAAGCGGAATCTTGGGCATAATCACAGAGCCTGGCGAGCAGAACGCAGACTTTAGAGACGTGTACAATCTTCTTAAAAAAGCAGGAACAGATGTTATAATTGGCGTAGGAGGCGCGGAAGGCCCTGACATGTACAGGCTGGCTTTGGAAGATGCGCTTTCTTCGCCATTGCTCTGCGGCCGCAAAATAAATGGAGCAAAAGGCATTATAGTTAATTTTAAAACATCTGCTGCTTCTTCGCGCCTTGATGGCGTAAACTATGTCAGAAACACTCTTTGCGGCATGGCTGATCCCAATGCTATATATAAGGACTGCACAACAGAAGATGAAACACAGAATGGACGTATTACAATAACAGTAATAGCTGCGGATTTTGTAGATGAGCGCGGCGATTTAGTAACATATATAAACAGAGTCGCAGCTGCTCATGGATTGAAGCCTCTTATGAAAAAGGAAGCTTATAGCGCTGAAGATGAAAAAAATGAGCAGACTTCAGCAGATATGAGCGCCGAAGAAGAAATCCATGTGCCAGACTTCTCTGTGCCTACGTTTAAACGTAATAAAAGGAATTGATTTTATGCCTAATATAACGCTTCCGGTTCTTCTTAAAGTAATGGTTCAGAACAAGGCTTCTGACCTGCATATAAGAGGAAATTCTCCTGTTTTTCTTCGCATTAACGGTAACATAACTCCAATCAATGCCTCTTCTATGACTGAGTCAGAAGTGGAGGCTATGATTAAGCCTCTCCTAAATCCAAGACTGAAAGGAATATATGATGAGCATCATGAGGTAGACTTTTCTTATGATGGCGGAGAGCTTGGACGTTTCCGTTTTAATATTTTCCGCCATAAGGAAAAGACTGGCGTAACTGTCCGCCATATTCCTATCCAGATTCCAACCTTGGAACAGCTTCGCATGCCAGTAAACTCAATCAAGAAGCTTCTTGAAAATGAAAGGGGTATAATTCTTGTTACCGGCATAACCGGTTCAGGAAAAAGCTCTACGCTGGCTGCAATGATAGATTATATAAACCAGCACAAAAGCCTGCATATAATCACTATTGAAGACCCTATTGAATTCACTTTCAAGGAAAAACGTTCCATAATCAGCCAGCGCGAAATAGGAACAGACACAAATAACTTTATTGACGCGCTGCGCGCCTCGCTCCGCCAGGATCCTGATATAATCCTGGTAGGCGAAATGCGCGACCTTGAAACTGTATCCGCGGCCATAACTGCTGCTGAGACGGGACATCTGGTGTTCGGAACACTTCATACATTAAATGCCGTACAGACTGTTTCACGCGTTATTGATATGTTCCCGCCGCATCAGCAGAACCAGATACGCCTTCAGCTTTCCGAAAGTCTCAAGGGAGTCATTTCGCAGCGTCTGCTGCCATGCCTTAAAGGTGGCCGTGTACCGGCTGTTGAAATACTCAATGTTACTCCAAATATAAAGAAACTGATAGAAGAAAGCAATTCCTCAGGTATTGTGGAAGCCATAGAAAAAGGCTCCTACTACGGTATGCAGTCTTTTAATCAGTCACTTATAACACTGTACAATGAAGGCATGGCTGATATGGAGCAGGTTCTCGCAGCTGCCACAAATCCGGATGACGTGCGTCTTGCAATACGCGGAATCACGCAGAGCAATGAATAACAGCCTCAGAGCAGTTTTTTTCATAGGAGAAATATAATGTTTGCCGAAGGTTACATTGGAATAGCCGGCATAATAGGCGTAGGTAAATCAACGCTTACAATGCAGCTTGCGAAAGCGCTTAACTTTGAGCCAGTTCTGGAAGAAGTTGGCGGAAACCCATATCTTGAAAAATATTATGCTGACATGAAAAAATATGGCACAATAATGCAAGTATGGCTTTTAAATCACCGTTTCCGCCAGCACAGGGAATTTGTGTCGCGCATAAGCCTTGGGAAAATACGCGGCGTGGTGCAGGACCGCACGATATGGGAAGACACCATTTTTGCCAGAATGCTTAATCAGCAGCCGGATCAAGTTATTTCAGATCTTGACTATAACACATATTTGGATCTTTTTGACAATATGGTTCTGCGCGAAATGGTTTTTCCGCAGCTGCTGATTTTCCTTGACTGCAGCGTAAAAACAGCCATGAGCCGCATTGCGGCGAGAGGCCGAAAAATGGAAAATGCCATTCCTGAAGAATATCTGCGCAACCTGCAGCAGAATTATTATCAGTTTATAGATGAAATGGAAAGCGCTGGCGTGCGCATACTTCGCCTTAATTGGGAAACTTTTCATCCTATTGAAGAAGTTGTAAAACTTGTCCATCAGTACTCATTGAGGCCTACCAGCTTTACTAAATGGGTAAGACCTTTGAGAAAAATGGGCATGGACAATGAGGCAAATATTCCTAAGCCTGTAAAATAACATGAGAAAAAATGGAATTATCATAGCATTGGATGGCCCTGCCGGAGTAGGCAAGTCTACTGTAGGAAAGCGCATTGCTGCGGCTGTAGGATATAAGTTCGTAAGCACAGGGAAAATGTACCGCGCGCTTGCATGGAAAGCTTTGCAGGCTTCTGTTCCTCTTAATGACGAGCAGGCTTTGCTGGAGCTTGCAGACTCTGTAAAATGGTCATTCCCCAAGGGGGAAGGCCCTGAAGCTGATGTTGCGTTAGATGATAGAATTTTGCAGGATGAAATAATCGTAGAAGAAGTAAGCCGCGCATCTTCTGTCATTGCAATGCTCCCCGGAGTGCGGCAGCTTATGAAAAAAATGCAACAGATGGCAGGGGCTGCTGGCGGGGTAGTAATGGAAGGCCGCGACATAGGAACAAATATTTTTCCTGATGCTGAACTTAAAATTTTTCTTGATGCTTCTGCTGAAGCCCGGGCCTCAAGGCGCGTAGGCCAGCTTAAGGCTCAAGGCCATGCTGCGGACTATGAGGAAATACTTTCTTTTATAAAAAAACGGGATTACCAGGATTCAACAAGAAAAGTTAATCCGCTTAAAAAGGCCGATGATGCCATATATTTGGATTCAACATTTCTGAATCAGGATCAGGTTGTTGAGAAAATCATAGCTTTGTTTAATGAGACTTGTGGAGAAAAATATTGAAGCACCATCCTTTTTTAGCTTATTGCCTTTTGTTTTGGTTTAGATTGCATTTTCGTATTTTTCATCGCATAAGCGTTGAAGGCCTTGAGAAAATTCCAACAGATGGGCCTTTAATCGTAGCCTGCAATCATGTTTCAAATGCTGATCCTCCAGCTTTATGCGGGTTTACTGCGCTAAAGCGAAAAATTAATATCCTAGCGAAAAAAGAGCTTTTTAAAATTCCTATAATGGGAAAGGTTTTAAAGTGGGGAGGAGCTATTCCGCTAGAGCGAGCTAAATCTGGCGGAGATCTTTCTGCTTTGCGCAATGCTTTCTCTGTTTTAAAAGAAGAACGATGTCTTATTGTGTTCCCGGAGGGAACTAGATCTAAGACGGGAAAAAGGCTTAAAGCAAAAACAGGCATTGCTCTTTTTGCCCATAAAACCGGGGCCCCAGTTTTATCAGCCAGAATATTTAATAGCAATAACTGGCTAAAATTAGGTAAAATAATATTAAAGTATGGAAAACTGCGGCGTTTTGAGCTTAAAGAGGGTCAAGATGTCCGCGAGGCTTATGCCGAGTTTTCCGAAAAAGTCATGGATGACATTTTTGAAATAAAATAGCCATACATCAAGGAGCTTCACCCGAAATGCAAGTTAATGAAGAAGAACTTCAGAATCCGGAACAAAAACCGGAAGAAACACTAAAACAGGAACAGTCTGTGCCTGAAATGACTGCACTGCCAGAAACGGCAACAGAAAAACAGGCTGAGAAAACTGAATCTGCCGAAACAAGTGAAAACCCTGAAGAATCCGTGGAAAATCTTTCCATGGATCAGATCTTAGAGGCTGAATCAGCCCTTCTGAAAAAGATAAATGCCAGAGAGATGGTTTCCTTAAAGGTCGTCCAGGTAACGGAAGACAGCGTTTATGTGAATATCGGCGAGAAAAAAGAAGCCGTTATTCCTTTAAGCGAGTTTGAAAATGAAAAAACTCCGCAGCCTGGAGATGAAGTGTCTGCTGTCTTTGAGAGAAAAGGCCGCGAAGGCACAATAATGTCTCACCGCAGGGCAAGAGAGCGCGTAGCTTATGTGGAAGTTAAAAAGCTTTTTGAAGCTGGCAGCCGTGTTAAAGGAAAAATAACAGATATAATAAAAGGCGGCTATCTTGTAGATATAAGCGGATTGCGCGCATTTATGCCTCTGTCTCTTTCAGAACTTGGCGGAGCTCACAAGCATTATTTGCCAGCTGGAGCTAAAGTCAAGGTTTATATTACTGATTTCAGCGAAAAAGATAAAAAAGTAATTGTTTCAAGACGTAAGGTTCTGGAAGAAGATGATAAAGTCAGAAAAGAGAAAACTCTTTCTGAAATAAAAGAAAATGATGTCGTTCGCGGAGTCGTATCTAAAACCACGGAAGATTCTGTTCTTGTACGTTTCCAGGGCATAGACGGCGCAGTCAGTCTTGAAAATATATCATGGAAAGATCCTAAAGAAGCCATGACGAAATATAAACGCGGAATGCGCGTAAAATGTAAGATTCTTGCAATAGACAGGGAAAAAGAATTTATATCATTTGGCTTTAAGCAGATTATGCCCAATCCAGCATTCATGCTTCGCCGCAAATTTCCGGTACGTTCTAAAGTGAAGGCAACAATAACTTCGGTAACTGATGCAGGGGCTGAGGCAAAAATTAATGACAATGCCGATGCTTTTATTTCTGCTGATGATTATGGAGCAGAAGGAACTCCTGTTGTTGGAGCTGAGGTTAATGCCATTGTCGTAGGCGTTAACATGAATGAGTTTAAAGTAAAACTCTCTATTCGCAGAAATGAAGAGCAGGAAGATCGCAAGAGATTCCAATCATATTTTAAGGAAGCCCCTCGTATTACATTAGGGCAAATGCTTCACGATGAGGATTAAGCATGGGCTTTAATGAAAGCATTGGTAATTTAAAAAAAATTACCTTGCGTTTCATTGATGATCATAGCTTATCTGTCTTAACTGTTTCGGGCGCAGCCTTAGTTCTCTTGTTGACTGCATTAATCGGCAGGGCTTGTTATTCAAGCCCTGCTGAAAAGTATTTCCCAAGAAATCAGGCTGATTTTCTGCCATTGAAAACTATAGATAGAAAACTGGCTTTTTTAGAAAAAAAGCAAGAGAAAAATCCTGAAGACCTTTCCATTCTTTTTACCATAGCCCAGCTGAAATTTCAAAAAGGAATTTCTTTTTATCCTGAATCTATTATAGCGCTTGAAAAAACAAAATCTGGCGGATATTTGGATTCAAGGGTTTTTTATTATTTGGGGTATATGTATCAGCAGGAAGGCTTAAACAGCTATGCCGAAAAAGAATATAAACGTTTTTTATATAATCATCCTGGGGATTACGATGCCTTAATGCTTTTAGGCCGTGCATTATATTCTCAAGAGAAATATAAAGAAGCTGCATCTGTTTATCAGACACTTTTGAAAAAACATAAAAAAGATAAAATATTGATTGCTAATTCAATATTTGCGTTTTGGAAAAGCGGATATCCTTATCATGATTCTCTGGAGTCCCTTGCGAAGCGGGGGAGGGAAGGTTCTTATTTGGCCTTGTGCGTTGAAGGAGAAATCCTTTATGAGGAAGGGCGCTATCAGGAAGCTTTGCAAAGATTAAATTTAGCTAAGCAAATGCAACTGTCTTCTGATTCTGATATTAAAATTGATATTTTAATTGCAAAATCATTTTTATCTTCTTCAGATATTATATCTGCAAAAAACATTGTAATTCCATTAATTAAAACTAATCCTGACAATAAAGAGCTTAAGATTATTGCAGATAAAATTTTAAATTTTGAAAAAAAGAATATGAAAAAAAACAATATAAGAAAAAAAAGAGGAAAATAATAATTTAATTATTTATTTTATTATCTAAGATTTATTTGCTGTTGATAATAAATGCAACTTTTATAATACATAATTATATTTATATTAT
>JAILAB010000069.1 GCA_024681855.1 Elusimicrobiales bacterium | reverse complement strand
AGCAGCTGCGTTAGAGAGAATTCTATTACATCGGCTACGTCTCTTTCCCCTTCCGGCTCAACTAATAAAGCGGAATTCCAGTCTATCAGAGCCAAATCTGTAGTTGCATATTGCGTTACAGCCTCAAAAATAACCTCTTTTGAATCTTCGCTTAATTCTTCCCGGCTTTCAGCAAGAATTAAGCCTGCAACGTCTTCATTACGGATAAATTCTTTTGGTTTTTTTAAGCCGTCGGCATCTTCAATTATATATGTGATGTAATCTTCTGATGTGGCAAAATTGGCCGGCTCCATGATTGCTGGGGCAAGCTTTTTCATCAAAGCATCCCTATGCGAGCAAGCCAGCTTATCTATTTCTGGCACTGTTTCCAGCTGGGCGGCTAGAAGTATAAGCCCTTCCCAGTCTGTTCCTTTTGGAATAGGCATTTCCATCCTTATTGAAATTACGCCATAATTCCAAAGCCTTGCAAACAGATTTATTGGATATTCTCCAGAAGGCAGGGAAAGAGTCGTCTGGCCCAGCTTTATTGAAAGCGGGGCATCTTTCATTATTATTGCCTTTCTGGTGTCCGCCGGAAGCCTTAGGCGCGGGCCTTCCGTAGCTTTATCAAGAAGTTTTTCCGCTTTGAGCAGGTCTGCTTCTTCAGCTATATAGAAAACCCTATAGATTTGTATTACGCCTTTATTTATTTTTACTGACATTGTTCCTCCTTTGGATAAATATCTTTCTTAGCGGAAAATAGTTTGTGTTGTATTTGCCTGTTCTGTTTATTGAATTCTGCTCAGCTGGCCAAAGCCTTATTTATTGCATTTTCCATTTCATTAGCATATTCAGAAGAGAACCCAGGCCATACTTCAGCTACCTCATGGTTTTTATCTAAAAGGAAAATATAAGGAACTCCCTGAACGCCATATTTTCGGGCTGTTCTTTGCGCTTCATAAGCCATTGGAAATGTCGTGCCCAGGCTTTGGGAAAACCTTATGGCTGCTTCCTTGTCGCTTTCTGAACACAATCCTATTACGGCAAGTCCCTTGCCTGAATATTTTTTATGCAGAGATTCAAGAAGAGGCGCGGCTTTACGGCAATAAGGGCAATTTTCCGTATAAAACATTATCATTACCGGTTTACCTTTGTAGTCGTCCAATTTTATTTCTCCTCCCGACGCGTTCGGCAGCTGAAACCAGGTGTTTTTCCGCTGATAGTCTTCCATTACTGTTTTTGCGCTCCCGGGAGCTTGAGCCTCAACGGCGGCTGTTATCATTTTGGATGAATTTCTATTTTCAGCATCTTTTATTTTTTGCTGATATATCATTTCAGATGTTTTATGTCCTGCTGAATATCCCACAGGAAAAGCGCATGCGAATCCTATGATGCATCCAACTAGAAAAATTAATACTGATTTTTGTTCCATAAAAACTCCTCTAGAGCGGAAAAATACTAATTATATTATAATATATAAAGTAAAAAAAATAAATGGCTCTGTTAAAAAAGTATTGATACAATGTAATTATAAAGGACGAAATATTACCGTGTCGTCCTGAACTTGTTTCAGAACCTCTTTAAGCCGCAGAGATGCTGAGATAAATTCAGCATGACGGAAAAACTGTAAAAGCAATAATATTCTTAAAGAGCGAAATAAATATCAGCTAAGAGCTTCTTTGACTTTTTCTAAAACAAATAGCGCTGCCTGAGCCCGCACTGTGTCTCTGTCTCCTTGAAAAAGCATGTGAAATGTTTTTGTTTGTTTTCCTTCTTCTGATATCCCGAAGTAAACTGTTCCTACAGGCTTGCCTGGCATAGCTCCGCCGGGACCAGCTATGCCAGTTGTTGAAACGCCGAAAGATGTTTTCATTCCTGCTCTTATGCCTTCTGCCATTTCAGCCGCTGTTTGCCGGGAAACTTCTGTATATTGTGCCAGAGTTTCCTTTTTTACTCCGAGAAAATCCATTTTTACCTGATTTGTATAGCTCACTACTCCGCCCATGAAATATTCTGAGGAGCCGGGAATGTCTGTAAAAAGTTTAGCTACCAGCCCTCCTGTGCATGATTCGGCAGCAGAAATGCTTTTCTTGTTATCGTGCAGCAGTTTTTTCAGCTCTGCTGAAAGCTGTCTGGCTTTTTCATTTATCCTGCAAGCTTCTTCTGTCATAAGATTTTTCCTTTTTGTCTGCATTTCTATACAGTTTCATAGGTATGGTTTTTTTTATTACCGTAAGGCCTGTTATTGCTATTGCCGTCTGAATAAGCATTAAGGTTATAGCCATTGCCTGAATGGTTTTTAAATCCTCAGTTAGCATGCCGCATATCAGAAGGGCTGGCAAGGCGGAATTAAAAAGCAGCATTAGCGAAGCAAGTTTTCTAAAACTGCTTTTTAAGGCAATAATACCGTAAATACCTAGAAACGCCAAAAGCGCGCAGAAATACCATTCAATGGCGAACGCCCCATAATAAGCAAGCGCTTTTATCATTTTCTCCCCCTTTTTTTCTTTTGCCATGTCTGGCGTTTTCTTTTGTTTTTATATGAATTTATTGTTTTATTTTTTTCTGAGGCCTCTTGCCCAGTCGCAGAAATTTCTTCAATTTTATCTTTAACGCATAACTGTTTTGCAGTCTGTTCAGTTTCAATATGTATTTTTGGGCTTATATCTGTTTCTTCCTGCTGGCTGTTTGCGGAATCTAATTCTTCTTTCTCTTTCTTTTTTGATTGTTCAAGCTCTTCTTCTTTTGGTTCATCAGTCTTCTGCTGTTCATTTAAATCATTTTTTATTTTATTTTTTTCTGCCATGATCAAAAAAATACATGATAATGCTGCTATAAATACGGCGATAAAATCTAGTTTTTTTGTTTCCCACACTAACGAGATAAAAGGATCCGGAGCTTGCAGTTTTACCAAAAATGAACTTAGATTTTTGAAAAAAACTGGAATAAACATCCATGCCAGTGTCGCAAAAGATAGGAAAGCCAGAGGCAGTATCTTTAAGGCCACTGGCAGCTGAGGATTGTCCTTTTTTTTCTGAAATGGAAATACCCAGTCTCTTTTTTCTTCCAATGCTTCCTTGGGCAATCTTATCATAATTCTGTGGAAAAGATAAGGTATGATAATTGCGCCTAGTATAAGTTCTGCTATTGCTGCCTGCCATGCTCCCAAAGATCCGAACAGAACAGACATCGCAAAACCAGAAAGGCTAAGAAACAGCACTGTTTGCGACAATTTCCCCGTTGCCAGCACTCCTGCAGCGAAAATGAGAATGGCAATGAATATAAAAGCATTGGCTATCATAAGAAAAAACTCCTTGCCGTCATGTGCAGATACATATATGCCAGCGGAAAGAGAATTCCAGTCATCATCAGTATTGATACTGCCAGCCATGCAGGCAATAACTTTAGCCATTTTTCCCCATTTCCGCCTAACGGGTCAAGCAGAAATTGCTTTTTTCTTTCCAGTTCAATCTCTTCTTCTGTCATAAGCTCATCTGCTGTTTCTGTCATTTCTTCCTTTGAAAATTCCGGGCTGGATACGCCTTTTTGGCTTTCAGCGAAAAGCTTTCTTCTCTGCCTTAGCGCGGCGCTCAATAACATAAGACCTGCTATTATTGTTAACGAGGCGGCAAATGGCCTTTCCGCATCAAAAAAAGCTATTACCATTAATAATCTGCTCCAAAAACCGGCAAAAGGCGGCAATCCGGCTTGGGACATGCCTCCTATTAGGATAAGGAGAGGGCCTTGCGACTGAAAAAGTTTAAGCGCGCGCGTTTTTTTTCTTTCTGTTATTCCTCCGCATATAAGAAGCAGCATTGTGCCCATTGTATTGCTTAAAATAAGAAATAGGGCGGCAAGAATGGCTAGCGGAGTATTAATTCCTATGGCTATGAGGAATGCGCCGGCATTGCTGAAATCTGCAAAACATGCCATGCGCTTAAGATCTTTTGCCTGTAAAGCAGCCAATGCTCCGGCTAAAAGCAGAATTGCTCCTGCAATAATAAATGATTCTGCCATGCCATGGGCATTTCCATAGCTGAAACGGAGCAAGGCTGCTATTCGGAATGCAGTAAACATGATTCCAAAACGAGCGAGCTGAATGACTATATGCCCGGATGCCGGCAAATCAGAACGGAAATCTTTGCTTCTTTCCTGAGGCATTAGTAATATGCTTGCTTTAATAATCAGTCCAATTATCAGCAGAGCTGTTGCAAATAATACTGGGCCGAAAGGGTCTCCGCTTAGAGCGATTTGTTTAAGAGAATCAAAGGACAAATTCCCCAATGTCAAAAAAAGCAATGCTGTGCCTGCTATGCACAGCGCGGCTGGAGGCAGTGTTAGAAAAAACCAGTCTGAGGAGGCGGTGAGCCCGGCAGTGCCTTTACGTGAAATGGCGAGCATTGCAGCAGCTGTTAGGATAATAATCTCTATATAGATATATGATGTGAAGAAATTTTGTGATATGGCTGTGCCGCAAAGCAGGGCTGCCATAAGAAGCAGAAGGGAGAAGAAAAATTCCCTTCCCGTTTTTTCCGGCTCTATTTCAGAAGCTGCAAAAGATGTAAGGCATAGCGAGACAAAATATATGATTCCTGAAATAAATAATGCCATGCAGTCAGAAGGTATTGAGTTAAATTCTGATGCGGAAAAAGAAAAAATCGGAAAGGCTATGTTAATAAGGCCGGCTAAAAAAGTTATTCCCGCGATAGTTTCGGCAAGCCTTGGCTTAAGCCTTGCAGCGAAAGGGAGTATTATTGAAGCTGCCGCAGGAATAAGAATAAAGGAGAGCATAGCGTTTTCCATCTTAGTTGCCTCCCCATGATGCAGCGAAAATTATCAGAGCTGCGGCTATTATGAAAGATAATGTTAATGAAAAATTAATGCTGCTTTCAGCAGGTTTTGTCATTAAGCCTGCTGCTTTTCGCATTAATGAGGAAGGATACTCCCATATCGTCTTTCTTATAATAATTTTTGTTTTTTCAGGCTGGCTTAAGAATTTGGCAGCTTTGTCCAAAAAAACAGAAACAGCTGGCATGCCTTCGGCAATGCAGGTAAGCATTTTTACAAAAAAATTTTCTTTGATGAAATTGCCGCTTTTTACAGGATCTGCTGAGGCAAAAGCGTTCCCTGTCTGGAAAATAAGCCCTCCCAACATTATAATAAGAATTTCTGCAATATATATATTCATTGTTCCGCTTGCAGGCAATGCTGTTTTTATTCCAAGATCCTTAGAGATTGGAATTATGAATATCTGTTCTGGCAGACATCCTCCGAATCCTAAAAATAGAAGCATAAGCAATGGCATGCCTGCTATGGCAATCTGCCATAGCTGTAAAGAATTAGTGTTTAATTTCATAACAGAAGTGTTTTTTTCAGTCTTGCCAGAAGTTTCTATATTGTCTTCTTCTTCACGGGCGGCAATAAAAACTGCTATGCCTTTTATCAGCGAGGCAATAGTCAATACCTGTATTATTGAAACGGCCGCAAAAAAAGCAGGATGCGGCGCAAGGCCAGCCAGAATTAATCTAAATGAATCTCCAAACGGAGGCAATGCCGCGAAAGCGGCAGCATAGATCGCTAAAAGAATTAGAACAGGTTTCATGTTTTTTTTCAAGCCTGGCGTTTTTGCCAATAAGCTCATATCCTCAGTTCCTGCCTCTTTTTCAATAAGCCCTGTAATAAGCAATGCTGCATATCCTGCCGGAGCTAGAAATAATATATGCATAATGCTACCTGAAATCGCTTCCGGAATTGCCATGCCAGCGGCTATGATCCCGGCATTTGCCTGTATAAGACCGCATGACAGCTTCCTAATGGATATGGCCGTGAAGGCGGAAACAGTGCCAGCTAAGCCTGTTAAAGCTCCTATGGAAAATAACACAATGCTGGCGGTTTTGCCTAATGAGAAAATGCTATTTTCAATTCTTATGATAATCAATGATCCTATTAATATGCAGATAATAATAGAAAATGACCTAAACCATAATGGATGTGAATAATGTTCTTTAGCCTGCATTGCCATGAAAGGAAAGATTCCCAGCAGGCTAAAAGCTGCAGCCAGCAGCATGATTATTGCGGCAACAGACCAGGCATAGTCTAATGTCAGCTTTGCAGACGATATTTCCGAAAAACTCATTGTACCTGAAATATATCCTGTTATGGCTGTTCCTGCCATGAACAAAATAATCAGAATCAATCCAAATGACAAAAAAGAGAGTTTTTTCTTTTCAGTCAATGTCCAGCTGGCTTTTCCGTTTTCATCATGTTCTGGCAGGCATGGGCTGTAATAAAGAGAAAAGGGCAGCATGCCTAAAAAAAATATCATTGCAGCCAGACTGTCTGCCGCTGCAGCGCCAGAAGCGGCTGCCTGAAGGAATAAAATAGCCGCATAATTCTTCGCTGGCATTTTAGACATAAAGGCATATATTGCCTCAAGCATGGAGAATGCTGATATAAGAATAAGGATTATTCCTGATGATATGTCTATATTTAAGGAAAAATCTAACACTCCCCCCAGCCATGGAAAGATAATATTCGGTTTGTTTAAAAATGCGAATACTGTCATTATCATTACGGAAACCGAAACAATAAGCGTCAGATAACGGCATAAAACAGGTTTTTTTTCTAAAAATAAGACTGAAGCTCCTGAAATAAACAAAAGCAAAAGGGCAAGAAGAAAAATCATTGTAAATTTACCCCCTGTATTGCGGCTGTAAGCACAGCATAAGATGACGGATAATATATGAATAGTCCAAGAATAATTCCTATTATGCCGAGAAACATCGCTGCATGAATGGGAAAAGATTCTTTTTCTTTTGACACAATTTTTTGTGAAGGAAAGGAACCATATAGCTTAACAAGCGCAAAAATCAGCAGACCTGAAACTGTTACTGACAATGTTAAAAGGAAAGCATTTCCGTTTTGAGCTATTCCTCCAAAAAACATAAGACGGCTAAAGAATCCTGCAGTGGGAGGCATTCCTGCCAATGACAAGGCGCATAATAAAAAAGCCGCCTTGCCTTTCTTTGAAATTATATAGTTATCTGGCATTCCGCACATTATCATAAGTCCTGTTGCGGCAGGAATGAAAGAGCATGTCATAAGCAGGCTTCCTGCAAATCCCATGTTTGTGCGAGAGGTCATACCTAGAATTATGAAAAAAAACAGGATTGCTGCCAAAAGCGCTGCTTGTTTTCTCCTGTCATTTTCAGCAAAAAAATCCCAAGACATTAATATTATTCCAGCTGCTGAAACATAATCCATTGCTTTATAAAATATTTCTGGAGTTGCCAGACATGAGCAGAAAAGTTTTGAAAAAACGCAAAGGCTTGCGCACAATGCCATGAAAGCTGGCAAAAGATAATCTGAAGACGGAGAAGTCTCGCCTGCTATTGTGACGCGGAATGTTCCTGGATATAATATTACAGGCATAAGAAGCGGCGGGATGAAAAACATGGCCTGGCTTGCGGAAACAGATTCCCCAATAAGGTTTTCAAGAAGAAAAGTTCCGTGGTTCATGTAAATGAGAGTTATTCCGGCTAACATGAAAAGAGATCCGGCAATAAGCCGGACTAGCATAGCATCTGATTTCATATTGTCTTCCTGACTGGAAGAATGTCCAGACATGGCCCAAAGGCTTAGCATGGCCAGTTGCCAGAAAATGAATATCCAGAGCAGGCTTCCGCTTAGAGCCATTGCGGAAAGAAAAGATGAAAAAAGAATAAATGCCATGTTGAAACGCAGGTATTCTTTTGTGTTTTTTTCAGCTATGGAATGCAGGGCATTGTTTATTTTAATCAGAGATGCAAGACATCCAAAAGATAATGATAGCGCTAGCAATGAGGTGAGAGGCCCGGCAGTAAATGCTATGTCAAAGCTGGGAGGAAATGAAAGAGAGATGTCATAAGGCCTTGCGGCGCTAAATGCTAAAGCTGTAAGGCTTGCGCAACAGGAGAAACTGCAAAAAAGTAGAAAAGCGGGATAATGCTTCCTTAGCCCTTCCGGGGCGAGGCGGAAGACCAAAGGCAATGTCAATGCCCCGAATAAAGGAAGCAGCAGAGCGAATATTAATAAAAAATAAGGCATAGGAACCTCTTAAACATATTATATATAAAGTGCCTTTTTTTGCATTATTCTGTTTGTCCAATAGCTGTATCCATGTTTTTCTTCGCAGCCTTGTCAATATCTTCAATATGGGAGCTTGTAATTTTTTTTCTGTTGCGGACAGATTGTCTTCCATCTAGCATTTCTATTATGGTGTTTGGATCATTCAGCACTTTTGTTGATGTGTCTTTTATGCAAACAAGGCCCCATACAATGCCTATCAGCGCTATCAGTATAAGCCAGTCAGCGGCAATTTTAGAGGCGGAGGCCGGAAGATTTCTTTTTATCTGCATGCTATCAGTATAGTCAGCATATATGTGCGCGGCAGAAATAATATATAAAGGCCTGACATTAACGCTGCAATCATTGGCAGTCCGGCTATCACATAGAAAGAATAAACCTCTGTTGCCCCATGGCTTTTTGCGAAACTGGTTACCAATGGAAATAATTTATATAGAGAGAGATAACAGGAAATTCCTATTATCCAGCATATCATTGAATATCCCAGCCTCAATTTAGCAAGCGGTAAAAAACGTTTTGCGGCTAGGTTAAGGGAGTCTGCGCATGCCTCCTTTACCGTGCGTCCGCTGACAAGCGCCGGTATAAATCCGAGAGAAGCTAATTTCCACCCTTGGTATGCTGCTTCCATTATAAGTTTTTCCGCAAGAGTCCTCCTGTCATTTTTCTTCGGCAGCCTGTCCAGTATCCTTTCTACTGTCACCCAGCCGTCAAACCAGCTGAAAAGCCATATCTGCCAGATTTTGGGAAGCACGCATTTGAGGCAGTCAATTATTGTGGAATCTCTCCCTTCAATGCTTAATAGCTGGGATGCTCCCATGCATGCGGTAAGTATGCCTATAGGCATAGAGGCCAGTCCGACACATAAAAAAGACCATAAAAAGAGCAGAAGGTCTGCGGAAGATGTGTTTTTGGAATTTGCCGCAGCTTCCCACAATTCTTCAGGAATCCAGCCTAAGAACTGAACCCACAGATAGTATGCCCCTATAATTGACAGCCATTGCAGTATGGCAAAAGTTATGTTTTCTTTTTCTTTCAATATATAAAAAAAAGATACTACTGATTCACCTATGAAACCGCCTAATGAAGATATTTTCCCAGGCTTAGTATTGTCATCCATTAGTGAGGCTGCCTGCTGTTTCATTTTTCTAAGTGTTTTAAAGGTTTTTTCTTTTGACTGTTGTTTCATTTAATTTGCCTTCGCTGTTTTAGTAAAAAAGGGTAACAATTTTATATCTATAAGTTTATCCGTTTTGCCTTTCCTTACATAATAATTGTATTAAAATTTTGCTAAAGTATTTTTGCGCTTAATAAGCGCCTTTAAAAATGCTTGCTTTGCAGCCTGTTTCTCCTACAGTTATTCCGGCAAATAGCTTGAAAGCGTATTTTTGGTTAAAAGACATCTCTTTTAATCTTTCCAGGTTTTTTGCTGCTATATTGGCTGAGTCCCCTTTTATTTCTGAAATGCTTAAGGCTATCAATGGCGTATCTTCTGTGCAATTTTCAGGTTCAAGGACTGCTTCAGGCCAGCTGTCGGACACAGATGCTCCGCTTCTTCCTCCTTCTTCAGGCAATGGTTCCCTAAGCATATATTTTTTGCCAGCCTGCACTGCCATGCCAAGGAATAGAATTTCCGCAAATTCCCCCCTCCTGTCAGGAGCTAAGCCCTTGCCGTTATTAGAGGTATAAATTGATGTAAGAATTAGCTCTGTTTTTAAAGCATCTCCGGCAATTATGGCCTTATATAATTCATTAAAAAGAAGCCTTTCAGGATTTGATTTTGCAATCTGCTTGTGATAAAGCAGCATTGTGAAAAAATGAGTATGACGGCGCGGCATTGCAAGTTCAATCTGATTTGAATCCAGGCTATTTATATTGTTAGAGCGCAAATATCCTGTCGCAAGAAGAATAGGAATTAATTTTTCTCTGTTTGCCTGCTCCGCATTGCCGAATGTTTTTGAATCTGGAAGAGCTATTTTTTTCCCCATTATAAGCGCATATAGCTTTGCCCTTTCCTTTAGCGGATATTTAAATATGAATTTAGCCATGGCCTCGCTTTCAGACATGCTCCACTCCCTGGGGATGGACTCAAATCCTGAGTCCATCCATGACAGAAGCTCTCCCGGGTTTACATATCCGTTTTCATGGTTTTTGTCAATGCCATAGGCTTCCTCGCTGTGCCTGTAAAGCTCAGTGAGTTCGGGCATGGCATTCGTCTCTTTACCGCTTACTGGAACTGAAAAAGTTTCTGACAGTTTCTTGAGTTCTCTTTTGCCAAAACCGAATGCCGGACCGAAGCCAGGCTCGCTTAATGTCAGAAAACGGAAGGTTTCGGGGTCTAGGCTTCCCGCTGGAAAATAACCTGTAAGAATAAGCCTGCCGGCAAAAATGGAAAATTTAATGTTCTCATCGTTGAGGGCAGCGGAAAGAAATGATATTACCTCTCCGGCTGAAGAAGACTGTTTTTCCGATTCATCAGCAAGAGCTGAGTGAAGCAGCGTGCCTTTGTTTATTAGCGGAGCATCATAATTATCTGCCAGGAACAGTGGCTTAACTGAATATTTTTTATATAAAGTTTCCGCAAGAGATGGTATGGCATTTTTAAGCGTTATGTCTTTAAGATCTGATTCCGGCATGCATTTTTTTATTTCATCATATATCATTTTTTTAAGGCATGCGGCTGTTTCTTCAGGAGAAATGCAGTTTTTTACAGGAAGAAGATCTAAATGTATCACAGGATATTTATTGGATTCCGCAAGATATTTTTCTCCCCCATATCTGCCTATATCCATTTTTCTGAAAACATCAGTATTGTTTTGCTCTTTCTTTTCAAAAAAAGACCTTATCATTGAAATTGCCAAAGTTTTTCCGAAAGCAGGCGGAGCAGCGAAAAGAAAGTTTTTTGCTCCAGAATCTAAAAGAGCTTTTATAAGCATAGTTTTGTCAGCATAAAAATAATCCATGGCTTTATAAAAAGCATCGGAGCTAGCAGATGAGGAGTATAGGTTTTGCATATATTTTCCCTTATTTTGCAGTATTGCGGAATTTGCCTTTTTACAGAAATTATTTTTACTTATTTCTTTGCGGAAGCTGGAAGACGGAACCAGTATTGTATGTGGTAAATAACTAAAAAAGCCTGATGCAGATAGAAATTTATTTCAGCTGCTCTTTCATCTTTATTCTTTTGAGCTTGCTCAAAATGCCCGCGCAGATGCGGCAAAAGCGAAAGCGGCAATCCGCTTACATGATATTCCAAAACATCATATTTGCTGTTTTCTTTTCCCCGTTTCAGTATCTGGTTTTCAAGCTCAAAGTGAATATTTGAAAGCCCTAAGTCCATGGCATGCCTGAAGAGAACTGTTCCTGAAATTGGCTTTTCGCAGCTTATTATGAATCTCTTGCGCATATTTTCAGGCACATCATCAGTTTTTATTGAGATGGCTTCTTCTTCGCTCAGACCCCAGCCTCCCTCTGTTTCTGGAGCAATAATCTCTGCTTCTTTGCCTTCTTTTTTTAGCATTTCCTTTTCAATGCTTACAGTATATTTCAAGTATTCATTAAGCGGCAACGGCATATACAGCTTGGAAGGAAGCGGCCTGAATAAAAGCGCATAATTTTTCTTGTCGTCATCTGTCATATTATGGGCTAGGTCAAATGCCTTTTGAAAATCAGGAATGTCATCGGCTAGAGCTTTCCATGATGCGATGAAATCCATGCTTAATTCTTTTCCAGTATTTCTTTTTGAAATTTTCTGCATTATGGCAAAAGCTTTTTCCAGGTCTCTTCCTTCTCCATTAAGGTCTCCATTTAGATATATGTTCATAAGAAAAGATGAGGCTGCTTCATTATTCTTTTCAGCCAGCATGGAAAGACCGTCCAAAGCATGTTTGTTTTTGTTGAGGAATGCTGTCTTATACCAATGGGCAGCTGCGCTTTCATTAATTTCAGCTGCGCTATCTTTATCTATGCCGGAATATATGTCCCCGAGTTTAAGCTGGGCTTCTTTTTGCCCTTCAAGAGCTTGTTTTAATATACTGTTTATGTCTTCCATTATTTTGTTGTCCTATTCATGATTGTCGTAGATGCTGTCTGAAACTGACATTGCTTCCTTGATTTTATCGCATAGCAGGTCAGCCTCTGGCCCGATTATTACCTGTGCCATGCCTTCAATTTTGTTTAAAAGGCCTTTAGCCCCAAGGTTTTTCAATGCCTTTTCATCTATAGCATTGTTAGATACAGTTTCAATTCTTATGCGGGTTGCGCAGGCTCCGATGCCAAGAATATTCTCTTGCCCTCCCAATGCCTTGAGCCATTTGTCTCCTTCATGGCAAATGCGGCTGGCTGTTTCAGTTTTGCCGACTGGCTGACTTTCTTTATCATGCTTTTCTTTATATTCTTCTGATGCTGCCATGTCATCTTTTTTAATGGCATCGTGCTCTTCTCTTCCAAGAGTGATGAAATTAAATTTTCTTATGGCAAAACGGAACAATAGATAATATAATGCGGCATATGCCAGGCCTATGGGAATAAGCCGCAAGGGATTTTCGCTTATTCCATAGTTAAGAATATAATCAAAAAGCCCAGCTGAAAATGTGAAGCCTAGCCTCACATGCAGAATATTCATTATTACAAGGCTTAGTCCTGTTAGAACAGCATGGCATGCATATAAAGGAAAAGCCAGAAACATGAATGAAAATTCCAGAGGTTCGGTTATGCCAGTTAAAAAAGCTGTTAAAGCGGCTGAGCCCAGAATGCCATAGGCTGTTTTCCTGTTTTCTTTTTTTGCTTCAGCAATCATGGCAAATGCTGCCGCCGGAAGGCCAAACATCATTATTGGGAAGAAGCCGGACATAAAAGCTCCAGCTTTCGGATCTCCGGCAAAAAAACGCCACAAGTCTCCATGTGTCATGGCTTGCGTAGCAGGATTTATAAAATCTCCGAATTGGAACCATACGAGATTGTTTAGCAGATGATGCAGGCCAAGGGGTATTAACAGCCTGTTTGCGATGCCATAAAGGAAAAGCCCTATGTTTCCGCTTTCTATTATTTGATTTCCAAAAGCGGATATTGCTTTCTGGGCCGGCAGCCATATTACTGAAAAGAGCATGGCTGCAAGCAGCGCAGCTACGGCAGTAATTATTGGCACAAGCCTTTTCCCGCCGAAAAACGCCAGATATGGCGGCAACTGAGTTGTGCTAAAGCGATTATAACATTTCCCAGCCATAAGGCCAATGATTATTCCCCCGAAAACTCCTAAGTTTAGATCTGGGTTTAAGGCATTTAGCGAGGCTATGAAAACGATATATCCGGTAAAAGCTGAAACTACTGCAGCGCCATGTGAGTTTTTAGCAAATCCTGATGAGATTCCTAAAGCAAAAATAAGCGGAAGGTTGTCAAAGACTGCTTCCCCGGCTTTAGCTATAAAAGGCAAGTTAAGCAAGTCAGTCTGTCCCAGCCTGTTCAGCAGGCCTGCGGCTGGCAAAACAGCTATAGGGAGCATTAGTGCTTTTGCCAAATCCATAAAGAAAATGCCGGTTTTTTTTAAAAGGTCTTTTGTTTTGTTTTGATCCGTGGAGTTTTTTTCTGCTCCATGCCTTCCTGAATCGCTCTTTGCCTTTATTTCTGTTTTCAATGAAGATTCATTTAAACTATTATACTCTAGGGCTGGCTTATTTGATTCTTTATTGTATTCTGCAGAAGCCAAATCCAGTCCGAAATATGCTCCAATAGAATTGAGATATGATGAGGAAAGCTCCCTGACTTCTGCTGCGCTTTCCATGGAAAGCGCTTTTTCCGCAAGCTTTGCGCATTCGGAAATGCTAATTTTCCTTATTAGGCTTTTTGCCAACGGGATTTCTGCTGCTGTTACGGCTATGTTTCTTATCCCAAGCCCTATGAGAATCGGCAGCGCTGTCAAATCTGATGCCGCGGTTCCGCATATTCCAATTGGCTTTTTATTTTTATCCGCCGCTTCCGCAGCTGATTTTATAAGCATTAGCATGGCAGGACTGAGAGAATCGTTTTGTTCCGAATATCTGCTTTCAGTTCTGTCCATGGCAAGCGTATATTGAGTAAGATCATTTGTCCCCAAAGAGAAAAAATCAGCGTCTTTGGCAAATTTATTTACCATTAGCGCAGCCGCAGGTACTTCAAGCATTATGCCTATCTCAGCCTTGCTTACTCCAAGCTTCTGCTGCTCTTCCAGTATTATTCTTTTGTATTTGCGGAATTCATCGGGAAAAGTTATCATCGGCAAAAGAATTTTTGCCAGGCCTTCCGGATTTACCCGCAGTATAGCCCTGGCCTGTGTTCTGAAGATTCTTTCGTTTAAGCTGAAAGCTCTCATTCCCCTAAGGCCTAGCGCTGGATTGCTTTCTTGCGGAATATTCACAAATTTTAGGTTTTTGTCGTTTCCGCAATCCAGTATTCTTATTATTACAGGCTGGCCTTTTTGCGATGCCGCAATTGCGGAATATGATTCGGTCTGCTCGTCTTCAGAAGGTTCATTTTCATGGCCTGCAAATAAAAATTCGGTGCGAAGGAGTCCTATTCCCTCTCCTCCTTTTTCGCAAGAGCGGGCCGCTTCTTCCTCTGTGCCGGCATTTCCCATTACTGTTATACGGATTCCGTCTGACGTTATGGCAGGCTCATTTTTTTTTGCTTCGGCATTGGCAAGATTAAGCATATATTTATTTAAGCTTTGCCTAAGAATTTCCGTGTCTTTGGGATTTAAGAGAATTTCTCCTGGCCGGCGATTAATAAAAACCGCTGTGCCATCCTCAGTTTTCAGAATGTTTTTGCCTGCTCCTGTAATAAAAGGAATGCCGGCATTCTTTAAAATTATGGAAGCATGTGACTGCTGCGTGCCTTCAGCCGAAATAAGGCCTGCTATGTTTTTATTTATTAAGTCTATGTCTTCGGGAAAAAATTCTTCTGCTATTAGAACAGTTCCTGGATTGCATGAAAAAGAGTTTTTTCTCCCTAAGATATTGCTTAAAACCTGCCCGGATATGCTTTTATAATCAGCCTTTCTGCCCATGAGCAGATTGTCTTCGGTTTTGTCTAAAATGCTTATGGATTCCTCAGCGGCTGCCTTAAAAGCTGCGGCAGCGGTTTTGCCTCTCTTTAAGTTTTCGTCGCATTCCGCAAGAAGATGAGGATCTTCCAGTATCATTATATGTGCATTATATATTTCTGATTTTGCTCCATTGCAAGCCTTTGCTTTTGAAGCAAGATTCTGCTTAACGGCTTCTATAGCTTTTTTCAGAATTTTTTTTTCTTCTGAATATGAAAAAGATGAATTTTCTTCAAATGTGAAATTTTCTCTTTGCAAAAGGAGCGTTTTGCCAAATGCCGGACGGCATGTTACTGGAATGCCTTTCATTTCTTTAATTCTTTCATCATTTTCATCTTTTTTTGTGTCAATTACAGTTTTTATTGAAGCAGGCGATTCTTCTTTGTCCGTAGTTTTTTTGGGGCTGCCTTTTATTGTCTCTTCTCCAAGTCCGCCGTTTATCGCAGAAGAAACTGCTTTTATGGCTTTTATTGCGTTCGGGCCTGAAACTGTAAGTTCAGCTTTGCTGCCGGCTTCAAGAGCAAGGCCCATAAGTTCCACTATGCTTTTTGTGTCTGCTTTTTTGTTTCCGTAAATCAAATATATTTCCTCATCTGGAAACTTGCCTGATATGGAGGCTATTATGGCTGCCGGCCTGGCATGGATACCGCTGCTGTTTTTTATTTGCACTATTGCGGAAGCGGTGTTTATATCATTGCTTTCTTCTTTTTTAATTTCTAAGCAATCAATGGCATTGTCCTCGTTCGGCATTGCTGTTTTTTTCATTGCCGCTGTGAATAGATGCCTGCCTTTTTTCAGATGGCCTGAAGAGAATTCCTCCGCCTCAAAGGCCTCATCCAGTATAATTGTTATTATTGCCTCGCTTGCTGCTTTTTTTTTGATAAGCTTTTTATCAAATGAAATAAGCTTGTCGCCTGTTTTTACTTTGTCTTCTGCAGAAACAAAAGCCTTAAATCCTTCTCCGTTCAGATTAACAGTGTCTATGCCGATATGGCATAAAATCTGTATGCCTTCGCTTTCAATTACTGCCGCATGCCTGGCCTTATGAATGGAAACAATTCTTCCATCGCATGGGGAATATGCAATATTCCCTTCTGGAATAACGGCTAGGCCTGTGCCGATAATTTTTTTTGAAAAAACTTCGTCGGGAAGTTTTTCCAATGCAACTGCAATGCCATCCGCGGGGGATGCAATTTCTATTTTTTTTAAATGGCCGTCTGTGTCATTCATAAAGGAATGTTGCCGGAAACAGGATGCTCTCCCGGCACTCTCTTTCCTTCAAGCATTTTAAAAGCCTCTATAAGGAATTGTCTGGACTGTGAAGGCTCAATTATTGAATCTATAGAGCCGGTTGATGCTGTCTGGTATGGAGAGGCAAATTTGTCTGAATATTCTTTTGTCAGTTTAGCGCAAAGAGCATCCCTTTCTTCAGGCTTGGCCTCCCTTATCTGCTTGCTATAAAGAGTGTTGATTGCTCCGCTGGGCCCCATTACCGCTATTTCTGCTGAAGGCAGGGCAAAATTAAGGTCGCTATTCATCATTTTTGAATTCATCGCTATGTATGCGCCGCCATAGGCTTTTCTCAAAATTAAGGTTACCTTAGGCACAGTCGCCTCGCAATAGGCATATAATATTTTTGCTCCATGGCGTATTATCCCTCCATGTTCTTGTTCCATGCCTGGCAGGAAGCCTGGCACGTCAACAAGAGTAAGCAGCGGAATATTGAAATTATTGCAGAAGCGTATGAAACGGGCTATTTTGTCTGAAGAATTTATGTCCAGAGCTCCGGATTTTTCTGCCGGATTGTTTGCCACAACTCCGATAGATGACCCTCCCAGGCGTATGAAGCCTATTACACAGTTCTTTGCGAAAGAGTGATGAACTTCCAAAAATTTATTGTCATCTGCAAGCCACCATATAACATGGTGCATTCTGTAAGGTTTGCGGGAATCCACATTGCATATTCTTTCCATCATTTGCACTGGTCTGTTTTCGGGGTCATTTGTGGAAACTTTAGAAGGATTTTCCCATCTGCTTGAAGGAAGATAATTTAACAGTTCCCGGACTTGCCTGAAACAGTCCTGTTCGGAATTGGCTTCAAAATGGCATACGCCGGAAACTGATGAATGGGCTGCGGTTCCTCCAAGCGTTTCAAAGTCTATGTTCTGACCGGTGGCTGTTTTAAGCACTCCTGGCCCTGTAACGAACATTCGGCTTATTCCTTTTACCATGAAAATAAAATCAGTTAATGCCGGGGAATACACTGCGCCGCCTGCGCATGGGCCAAGGACTATGGATATCTGCGGAATTATTCCGGAACATTTTACATTTTCGGAAAATATTTCCCCATAACCGTCGAGAGAATCAACTCCCTCCTGTATCCGGGCCCCTCCTGAATCCAAAATACCGATGATTGGTGTTCTGGCTTTTCTGGCAAGCCTCATCAGGCAGGCTATTTTTTGAGCATGGGTGCGTCCAAGCGAGCCTCCAAGCTGGGTAAAGTCTTCCGAAAATATGGCCACGCGCCTTCCGTCTATTGTGGCAAAACCGGTTATTACGCCGTCGCCTTTAATATGCATGTCTTTTATTCCGAAATCAGTGCATCTGGTTTCCCTTAGAAGCCCTATTTCCCTAAAAGAATTGTCATCTGTAAGATAAGTTATTCTTTCTCTAGCCGTAAGCTTGCCTTTTTCGCGCTGAGCGGCAATTTTTTCGGGAGGGCCGCCTGCAAGAGCCTTGCCTTTTATTTCGCGCAGACGCTTTACGGCTGGCGGAGTCTGCTGAAGGGTCCTTTGGGAAATCAGTTTCCCATTAATCTTTGGTTCAGAACCTACGACAGGGTCATGTTTTGTAATATCAGGCATATTGTGCCTCCACGGCGATGGAAAAACAGAGTTCGCCTATTTTTGATGTTTTCGTAATCAAACAAGGTTTGCCTAGCGATTCAAACCTTTCAAGCGCCTTGCCTGTGAAAACCGGCAATCCGCCTGATGCCAGAGCAGATATGTTTATGCTTTTCAGCGGCACAGTCAGTCCAAGCCCAAGAGCTTTAAGCAATGCTTCTTTTAGCGTCCATGCCCTTATGGCTTCATAATCAGTATGGCCAGGTATTTCTTCTTCAAAAAAACTGTGTTTCTGCCATGCTGCGGAATGAGGCTTTATTTTTTCAAGGTCTGCCCCTACAAGCCTTCCGCCGGCATAGGCCGCAGCCGCTATCCCATTGCTATGTGTTATGCTTATAAGCCTTCCGCCGCAAATAGGCCGGTGAAAGGCATCATATTCAACATGCAGCGCCGTCATGCTTTTTCCTGTTTCATGTGATATTATTCTTTTTGCTGCAAGCCTGCCTCCCTGCCATTCCAGCTTGCGTTTGTCAATCCTTATTAATTTTAAAAAAGATTGTTCCTCAGCTGTCAGGAAGGAATCTGCATGAGGCAGTTTTTGAAGGTCGGCAAATGTAAAAACTGAGTTTTCCGGACCATCTAAAAAACAGGCAGGGACCATATTTGCGGCTGTCATACAGGCTCTTAAATCAGAGTTCCTCCGTAGGGATCATTTCATATCCGGAAAGCTCTGCCAAAAGATTTCCTTCCCTGTCAAAAGCCCAGGCATCATATATCGTATTGCGATTATCTTTCTTTTCAGCAAGCTTTCCATAAATATAAAATTCATTAGGAACTTCATTGTTAGGGCATATCATAGCCGCTTTTATTGAACATGGAAGATATATCATGCTTTCAAAAGTCAAATCTCTCCATGCGCATGCCTGAAAAAGGGCTTCAAAAACAAGCGGCCTGAAAAAAAGTTTTTTTTCATCTTCCCAAAGCCCTATATGAGGCTTCCTGGCTATGGCTGTCACGGAATCTTTATCTACAGATAATATTCCGTGCAGAACCCTAAACCTTGGGCCTTGGAAAAAACTGTCATATATTGCGGCAGAATCAGCTTTAAGGTCCTTTTTCGCAGGAATTGACGGTTTTTCTATCATTGGCCATTTGCTGCGAGGTTTTTTAGATGAATATGAGGCTAAGAAATGTTCGTTTATGCGGTTTTTATTTCCATGGCCTGTGTTAAACTCAGTCTGCATCTTCATCTGGCATATCCCTTCTGGGGCTTCCAGGGCTTTAATAATTACTTCTGCCTCAGGCCTGTTCTTAAACAGTTTTATCGGATAATGGAAACATATATTTTCCAAGTATTCCGGATTCAGTTCTCTCATTCTGTTTACGGTTTCGGCAAAGGTCTCTAAACCCATGTTCCCGGGAATGTATGGCTTGCCTTTTATTTTATGGTCTTCCAGATAAGGGTCAGAACTTATAGAATAGTTCTTAACTGCTGTCATGGCATGGCCCTTGATATATTCAGAGATATATGGAATTAAAGGCAGTTCTCCTGAACCATTGCCGGTAAAACTGGTATTGCAGAAAAGCTGATGGTCTGAGTCTATTGTCCCAAGCTCTGCTGTAAACATTACTTCCGGCTTATTGCCATAAGTGATTTCATCTAGCAGGGCTTGCATACCCTCTTCAGGATAAAGCATCTTTACTCCGCATTCCTCCAGATATTTTTTTACGCTTCCGCGCATGCTCATTCCGAATTCGTCGTAAGCGGACATATCGGCTGCTATGGCCCTTATCCCCTTTCCTGAAAGAGCATTTGCAAATGCGGAGAGATATGCGGAAGCGGCGGCATAATCGCATTGCCCGATATTGCCAAATCTTCCTATTACTGAAGATGCAAATACCATTATCGCATCTTTTTTTAAAATCCCGCTTTTCCATAGAGCCGCCGCAGATGAGGCTTTTGTGGCAAAAATTTTGGAAAATTCTTCAGAAGTCTTGTCTTCAATCCTGCGGGATTCTTCTATTCCTGCAAAATGCACTATGCCGTCAATATATCCAAATTCTGAGAAGATCTCGCTTAAGACATCTTTAAATGAGACAGGATCGGTTATATCGCAGTTGTAATATCTGGTTCCTGGCGCAAGCCTTGCAAGGATATTTAGGTTTTTCTGGAGCTCAGCCCTGTCAATCCTGTCCCTATATTCTTTTTCAAGTTCCACAGGAGTAACTTTTTCCTCTAAAGAACGGGCCTGCAGCTCTGGCAGAAGAGTTTCAATTTTCCAGCGCTGTCTTTCGGATTCTGTCAAAGCTGCTAATGCGGCATTTGCATCGCGCAGCGAAATGCGGTCAAGAAGCAACGGTATTGCCCCATGCTGTTCTACAAGCATCCTTGAGAACAGGGCTCCTAATCCTCGTCCTGCTCCAGTGATTAATATCCTTTTGCCTTTTAATGAAACAGGATTTTTCTTTTCAAGCAATTCGGGGTTAAAGATTATGACATTTCTTTTGTTCCCGCTGAAACATACCGAAGTGCGGCAGTCTGAATAAAGAATCTCATTAAAAGTTTTATGAGCTATATCATTATTTGCCGCACTAGGTTCAAAATCTATAATTTTTATCATCGTATTCGGAAGCTCTTTGCGGAAGCAAAGCGCCATCCCGTGTATAGATGCATAAACAGGATCTATAGAATCATTCTCTGAATGGCCGAATTTTCCATTAGCTGTTGTTATTACAGCCAAAAAGGATTTCAGGCCATTAGGAACATTGTCTAATGCAGGCTTAAAAACCTTTACTGCAAGAAATAAAGGATATGAATAGTTCAGCAAATCTTTGCTTGGATGTGTGTCTGCGGAAAGATATTTTCTGATGCAGCCATTAAGAAAGAAAATTCCCTGTATGTCTTTATGCGTTCCGGCAAATGCGCGGAAGGTGATTTCCATCTCTGCGGGATTAGAATTGTCATACTGTATTGAGTCTTTTGCTTTTGTTTTCAGAGATGTGAAAATATAAGACGGAATCTGCCTTTTAGAAAGCTCTGCCCTGAAAGCCTTGGCTAAATCTAAGTCTTCAGAAAAAATTATTGCAGGTTTCTTATAGGCAAGCTTAAAAAAGTTTTCCTGTTCAACTGGGGCAGGAATGAGCACAGGCACATATCTTATGTGCCTTGCTGGATGCAGGTTCAGCACTGGAGGTATGTCAGGATAAGCCTGCAGCTGTTTCTCAAGCCTGTCTTCTTTTTCTTTTTCCTGAATCAGCTGAAGCAGAGGCTCCTCTTGGGATGAGCGCTTCCTTGAGTTTTTTGCTGTTTCATTATTTGCCATGATGTTATTTTCATGAGAAATAACTGAAAAGTCTTTTTCAAGGAAAATATTTTCTTTTGAAGAATGCCAATTGCTTTCAGAAAACACGATTTTTGCAGCAGGATTGCTGCTGTCATTCTGAGTTTGAGCTGATTCCTTATCAGGTGAAACAGCTGCGGCAGATTGGTTTTCTGTTAAAATATGATCAGAATCTGTGCTTTCTCTCAGGCTGCTGTTTTCGGCAGCATTCTGTTTTTTAGATTGGGATTCTTCAGGTTCAGGATCAGATTCTGTATCTGATTTTTCATCTTTTGTTAAAGCAGTCCTCTTTTCGCCAGATTGCCTGGAATTTGCCCCATGCTGTTTTTCTGTGACAAATTTTATGCAATGCCTTATTGTAGGATAGTCCTTAATTGTGTTTGAACTGTCAGCGGGGATTTTGTATTGTTCACGGATTTGAGCAAGCATTTCTGCCTGCTTTATCGTGTCTATTCCAAGATCAGCCTCCATGTCAGAGTCAAGATCCAGCATCTCCTTTGTATATCCTGTTTTTTCTATGAATAAATTAAGTATTTGCTCAGTGACTTCTTCTTCCGTAAGAAGCTTGTCAGAAGAATCTGCGGCAGTTGCCTTGCCAGCAAAGGAAATTTTATTTTTAGCATCATCTGCTGTTTGTTTTTCAGCCTTTTCTGCGGCAGCAGAGTCTGTATTTTTTTCTGTTTTTTCTTTCGGCAAAGAATTCGGCATGGGAATGTCTTGCCCTGAGGATTGTTTTTCATACACGAACTTTATACAGTGGCGTATTGTAGGATAATCCTTTACTGAAGGCTGGCCTTCTGCGGATATTTTGTAATATTCCCTTAGTTCAGAGAGAATCTCTGCCTGTTTTATTGTGTCAATGCCAAGATCGGCCTCAAGATCCGAATCTAAATTAAGAAGTTCCTTCGTATAACCTGTTTTCTCTATGAAAAGATTAACTATATGTTCGGTTATTTCTTCTTCAGAGAGTTTCATTCCTGATTTAGATATGCCGCTGGCGGGCTGTTCTGAGGGCATTTCATCAGCTTTTTTCGATGTTTCTTCTGTTTTTGCTTTTAATGCGGTATTTTCTGCCGCATTGTTCTTATCTGTTTTCGCAGAAGCTTTTATTGTCTCAGGCTGAGCTGGGTCTTTTACTGGTTCTAAGCTGGCAGGCTTTCCTTCCTGTTTGGCAGCAGGCTTTTCAGATGCAAGCATGGACTGTATCTTTTCCTGCAGCTTAGCCACAGAATCCATTAAATCCTTAAGCTGTGCTTCGGGCAGTCCTTTCCCCCCTCCTTGCGGAGAATCAGGCGGGCATACTGGCTTTTCTTCTTCAGGATCTGAGCTGCGGCCCTCGGCAGAGAATACAGCCGATACATTTGCTATTGCCCAGTTTCTGAAATAAGGGTTGAAATGCCTGTCTCCAGTTAGAGGATTCTTGCCTTCCCAGTCTACTGGTATGCCAAGAGCTGTCATATTTGCAAGCATGTCGTCGAATTCAATAATGCCGCCGCGTTTTGGATGATTAGAGGCTAGAATTGTTACGTCAGGCTTGTCTTTAAGAGTAGATGTGGCAAAGCCTGTCAGCACTCGCTTAGGGCCGCATTCAATGAAGGTGCGCACTCCAAGCTCATACATGTGTTCCAGCTGCTTTATAAATTCTACCGGGCTGGATATTTGCTTTACCAGCAAGTCATATATTCCCTGTTTGTCATTTGGATAAAAATCAGATGTAACATTGGAAAGTATTGGCAGTGTAGGCAGATTTATTGGTATGTTCTGCAGGAAAGCGCGGTAAGGTTTTGCTGCAGGTTCTATAACTGCTGAATGGAAGGCATGCGACACGGCTATTTCACCGGCTTCTATTCCCATTGACTTAAAATGAGCTACGGCTGCATTTACAGCCTTAGCTTCGCCTGCTATGACTGTTTGCGTCGGGCAGTTTTTATTTGCTGAAATCACATATCCTGCATTAAGTTTAGCAAGCTCTTCATCAACCTTGTCGCAGCCAAGGGCCACAAAAGCCATTTTCCCCGGATCTGCTACGTTTATGCTAGACATTTCTTTAGCTCGGTCTGTTACTGCTCTAAGTCCGTTTTCAAATGTGAACACTCCTGCGGCAGTGGCAGCGGCATATTCTCCAAGACTGTGGCCTATTGCCATGTCAGGCTTTATCCCGTACTCGCATAACAGCCTGTACATAGCAATGTCTGCTGTCATCATTGCGGGCTGAGTAAGTTTTGTCTGGCGTATGTCGTCTTCCCTTTTCTGCAGGGCTGCCTTGTCTTCCCCCGGCTTAGACCATATTGCTTCGGTAAGCTTTATGCCTATCATGCGCATCATGATTTCATCAGCTTCATCAAAAGTCTCTTTGACAATGCGATATTTTGCAGCAAGATCTCTGAGCATGTTTACTGATTGAGAGCCTTGTCCTGGGAACAGAAGGCCTACTTTTGCTTTATTTGCTTTTGAATTAAAAGGATATATCTGTTTCAGCTTGAACTGTATTACAGGCTTTTCCCAATTGGCGGTATCTGCCTTCTTTTCAAGAAGCTTTACCTTCTCTATGAAATCTTTCGGGCTTTTAGCTACAATAGAAACACCAAATTTTTTCCTTGGGCAAGCCATTGAATGCTGGGCATAGCATGCAAGCGGATATTTTTCAGGCATGCGGGAAAACACTTCCCTTGCCTCGCGCAGCGCAGCGGCTATTACCTCTTGCGGAGTATCCCCATGAATGGTTATAGCTTCCGGCTGAAGTTTTTCAAAAGGATTGCAGGGATCTTCCTGAATCTCAGAGCTGTTAAAAAAGACAGTCTGTTTTTCATTGTCTTTTCCCGTAAAAAGAGGGTGATTTTTACCGGTATATTCTTCCATTAGCACATGAAAATTAGTGCCGCCGAAGCCAAATGCGGAAACGTCAGCTCTGCGTATGCCTTTCTCTTTCTTCCATTCTTGGGATTTTTTTATTACGTAAAAGCTGTTGAGATCAATTGCCGGATTTTCTTTTTCGCAGTTGATAGATCCCGGAAGCACTTTATTATACAGAGCCAAGGCTGTTTTAGCCATGCTTACAGCACCAGCCGCTGCTTTTGAATGGCCTATTTGTGATTTTACGGAGGTCAGTCCTATTTTTTTCCCGTTTTGCAAATATGGCCCAAATATATCTTTGAGCACCTGGACTTCTGCCGCATCGCCTACTCTTGTTGAAGTTCCGTGCGCTTCTACAAAGTCAATTTCTCCCGGATTATATTCTACTTGTGAAAAAGCATGCTCTATTGCCATTTTTTGGCCTTTAGGGTTTGGAGCCGTTATGCCTTTGCCTTTTCCGTCAGAGGCGCTGCCTATGGCATTTATTAGAGCATAAATCTTATCTCCGTCTCTTTCTGCATCGCTAAGTCTTTTCAAAATATAAACTGTAACTGCTTCTGCCATTACGAAGCCATTTGCTCTCTCATCAAATGGAAAAGACCCATCAGCTGAAAGCGCTCCCAGCTTGCTAAAACGCACAAAGGCCGTAGGCTGAACCATGTCATCTGCTCCGCCAGTTATGGCTATGTCAAATTTTCTTTCCCTAAGCCCGGAAACAGAATAATCCAAGGCGGCAAGAGATGAGGCGCAGGCTGCATCTACAGTCATGTTTGGGCCATTGAAATTAAAAACATTTGCAACCCTTCCGGCTATTATATTTGCCAGTTCCCCGGGAAGAGTGTCTTCTGTTATAGGAAGTATTTCCGCATCTATTTCCCTTTCATATTCCTTAAGAATATTCTCTTGCTGAGACTTCGGCAGACTTGCGAAAGAAGGCGTTTTATGCAATATTTCAGCAGTCTTAAAGCGGTATACCCTAAGATCGGTTTTGTCTTTTATGGTGGGCCCCATGGCATTGCCGAAAACAGTGGCAACTCTTGCTGATGAAAAAGCTTTTTTGTCATATCCCGCATCTTCAAGAGCCATGTGCGCAGCTTCAAGGGTCATCTGCTGCAAACGGGAAATTTGCTTTGCCGTGACAGGCGGAATACGGTATTTGAGTGAATTAAAGGCGAAACCTTGTATAAATCCGCCTATTTTAGTGAAAGTCTTGTCTTTTGCCTTGCGGTCTGGAGAATAATAAAGCGAGCTGTCCCAATGGTCTGCAGGCACTTCGGTTATGCAGTTTTTACCCTCCAGCACGTTTTGCCAGAACTGTTCCTTATTCAAGGCTTTAGGCACTATCATTCCAATACCAATAATTGCAATTTTCTCGTTCTTCATATAATCCTTAAAAAATAAATCGTATGCGGAAGAGATATTCCATTCCGCATGAATGCAGGCTTCGCAAATATGCCTGTTTAATCTTTATTGTACAAAATATATATATTCAACTTTAAACAAGGCTGAAATCAGTAATTAAGATTGTTTTTTGAATAAGCCATTTTTTAGGAATTAATCCTTAATATTTTAAATGAAGTTGCTGTATGCCTGCGCCTAGCGCCTTAAACTGTTAAGCACAAAGATTCATGAAAAAATTATTGTTTTTAGAATTTAAACCTTTTCGTTTTATCTGTCGCTGGGATAATTTTGTTTTAAAATTGCGCTTCAAACTGGGGCTTGCATGCTAAATATTTCATTGGCATGCGGTTTATGCCCTGCTGCATGCTCTCAATAATTCCATGGCTCATGCCGCTTGCTGCCTGTATCGGGACATAAATTTCCTTATTCAATATTCTGTCTCATTGCGCCTGCAACGTTAATTCGCTGGCTTTCAATTTTGCAGACGATGATTTATTATATATGCTAAAATGTAAATATAATGAAAATAAAATTTTGGGGCACTAGAGGCTCTATTCCTTCCTGCGGTAAGCCATTTGTCAAATATGGAGGGCATACTACTTGCGTAGAATTGCGTTCTGCCTTGGGAAAACTTATTGTTATTGATGCCGGCACTGGCATAAGAAATTTAGGAATATCCCTTGCAGCTTCTTGTCCGGAATCTTTTTCAATGCTTTTTACTCATTCGCATTTAGATCATATTTCCGGTTTTCCTTTTTTTCTTCCGATTTTTAAAAAAAATATAAAAATTTCTTTATTTTCATTAGAAGGCGACTTGTATAATCCCATAAAGGAAATTACGGAAAAAACCATGAATCCGCCAATATTCCCTTTAAGTTTTAAAACAGTTCCGGCTGATTTTTCATTTCATTGCATTAAAAAAGGAATTAATATTATTGAGGGCATTAATGTCTTTCCAATTGAATTGAGCCATCCTGATGGCGGAGTTGGCTTCCGCTTTGAAGAAAATGGCAAATCATTTGTTTTTTTAACAGACAATGAGCTTGGGCACAAGCATTGCCATGGACATGTTTTGGAAGAATATGCGGAATTTTGCAAAGGAGCAGACTTTCTCGCTCATGATGCCCAGTATACAGAAGAAGAATATAAGTCTCATAAAACCTGGGGGCATTCCACTCCGGCACAGGCCATTAAACTGGCGAAAATGGCTGGAGTAAAGAAGCTTTGTCTTTTTCATCACGATCCTGGACGCTCAGACTCGGAACTGGATTCTGTTTTAGCTGATTTGCGCAAAATTAACAGCAAGTCAGGATATGGAATAGAGTGCATGGCAGCAATGGATGGCCAGAGCATAGAAATATGAGAGGTTAAAATGTTTTCATTATCGGTTTTCTCTACAATTATTCTGATAATCTTTGCATGCGCGATTATACTGGCATTTATATTAGCTCTGAGAGCTTTTTTGGGCAAGCGTTCTTCAAGTTATGCCAATAAAGACAATCCCTTTGTTGTTACATTTCATCTTGGCAAGCATGGTGAAGAAGAAAGTTCAGGCACAGCATCCGCATTAAAAGAAATTCCTGGCAAAATATGGAAAGATATTCGCAGACTGTTTTCAAGGCTTTTCATGCCAAATAAAGATTTTAACGGGCACGATTATGACAGCAGGTATGATAATGAGGCAGAGCATAAAATGTTAGAGGAAATACGCAGGGAGGAAAGCTCTGATTATTATGTAATGCCGAATGCGGATTCTTCATTTGGGAAGAAATCTGACATTGCCACGGAAGATGATGAATTGCCAGAAGACAATTTGACCGATGGGGAATCTTCCGAGTCATTTGTTCAGAATGAAGAAAAGAACGGAGCAGTTAATAAAAACGATATCAAGGAAGATGATTCTGAAATGACGGATGGCGATGCCTTGCAAGGCGTGGAAAGTGAACCAGTTCCAAATAAAGGCATTAAAGATTCCCTGCCTGAACCTGAAAATGAGGCCGGAAAAAGCGATAAAAATATGCCCGAAAATGACCTTACATATCTTTTTTCAATCCCAGGAGTAAATGAGAAAGCTAAAGAAAATGAAACTGTAAGCTGCGATAAAGAAAAAATAGAGAAAAAGTCTGTTTCTGGCTCTGTTATTGAAGAAAAAACAGAAAATGACAGGATGAGCATCCTTAGAAAAAAATTCTTGGAGAAAAAAACAAAAACCGCTAAGGCTGTAAAGACAACTCAGAAGAAAAGAAAAAATACAGCAGGCAATGTTTCAATGTCTGAAGAAGAACGCATGCTTACTATTTCCATGCTTGAAGATATTGTAAATGACTGTGATGAACTTGATAAAGGCAAAATAAAAGGCCGATTGGAATTTTTGAAAAAAACTCTTCATAAATAATTTTAATTTTTAATTTGGAGGAATATTTTTTATGAATGCTGATTCAATTTTATTTGCATCATCATTGTTTTTTCTCTGTCCTTCTATCATTGCGGCAGCCCCTGTTCCGCCATCTGCTCCAAAACATCCTAAAACGCTTGTAGAGCATGGCATAACCAGGACTGACGATTATTATTGGATGAGAAACAGGGAAAGCGATGAAGTTATGTCTTATCTGAAAGCAGAAAATGCTTATGCTAAAAAAGCCTTGAAAATTTATGCTCCGCTTTCAAAAAAAATTTTTAAAGAAATCAAAGGCAGAATGAAAAAAGACATTTCCTCTGTGCCTTTTAAGTATGGCGAATATTATTATTTCGCTGCTTATGAAAAAGGCAGGGAATATCCTGTTTTTAAAAGATATAAAGATGGCGGCGGAAAGCTGGAGACTCTGCTTGATGTAAACGACATAGCAAAAGGAAAAAAGTTTTGTCATGTACCGTTCCCGGAAATAAGGCCAGACCATAAGATGATAGCTTTTGCCGTAGATTCTGGCGGAAGGCGTTTTTATGATATTTATTTTAAAGATCTTTCAAACGGAGAAATATTAAAAGAAAAAATAAGCAATTCTACAGGAGACATGGCTTGGGCTCTTGACAATAAAACCCTTGTTTATGTGAAGCAGAATCCTGATACATTGCGTTGGGAAAGAGCAATTGCCCATGTTTTAGGAAATGAACAGGATAAAGAGCTTTATTTTGAGCCTGATGAAACATTTGACATATCGGTATCCAGGTCTGATTCTGGCAAATATATTTTTATACGCTCAGGCTCAACTCTCACAACGGAGTATAGGCTTATAGAATCAAAAAATCCTCTTGGAGAAATAAAGATATTTCAGCCGAGAAAGACAGGGCTTGAATATGATGTTATAGATGGAGGAGACAGATTCTTCATTTTGCATAACAAAGGAGCTGTTAACTTCAAGCTTTCTGAATGTTCGCTTAAATCCACCTTGCTGGAAAATTGGAAAGATTATATTCCGGCAGATAAGGATTCCCTGCTGGAAAATGCGGAAGCTTTTGAGGATCATATTGTCTTGGAGGAGAAAAAAGATGCCCAAAGCCGCATAAAGATAGTAAACCGCAAAAGCAAAAAAAGCTATTATGTGGATTTTCCTGACAAGGCATACATAGCTGGAATTGGCGATAACTATGAGTATAATACTGTTTTCCTTCGCATGGAATATGAATCCATGACAAGGCCGGAGTCCATATATGACATGAATATGGACACTAAGGAAATATTCCTGCGCAAACAGCAGGAAGTCCTAGGCGGATTCAAGCCAGAGAATTATATTTCAGAAAGGCTATGGATACCTTCAAGAGATGGACAAAAACTGCCAGTAACAATTGTTTATAAAAAAGGCATAAACCTTAAGTCTGGCAAAAATCCATTATACCAGTATGCTTATGGCTCATATGGTTATAGCTCCGAGCCTTATTTTTCTTCTTCCCGGCTTACCTTGCTGGATAGAGGTTTCATATATGCCATAGCTCATGTTCGCGGCGGGTCTGAAATGGGCCGGCCATGGTATGACAATGGCAAACTGCTGAAAAAAAAGAACACATTCAATGATTTCATTGATATCACAAAATGGTTTATAGACAATGGCTATACTTCTGCAAAACATGTGTATGCGGAAGGAGGCTCTGCCGGAGGGCTGCTTATGGGAGCTATAGCTAATGAAGCTCCTCATCTTTATAATGGCATAATTGCAGATGTCCCATTTGTTGACGTTGTTACAACCATGCTTGATGATAAGCTGCCGCTGACTACTGCTGAATATGATGAATGGGGCAATCCTGCGCAAAAGAAATATTTTGATTATATTCTTTCATACTCTCCATATGATAATGTTAAGGCGCAGCTTTATCCTAATATGTATATTACTACTGGATTGAATGATTCCCAAGTGCAATATTGGGAACCTGCTAAGTGGACTGCAAAACTTAGGGATATGAAGACAGATAAGAATATTATAATCTTTGAAACAGAAATGTCATCAGGGCATGGAGGAAAGTCAGGAAGATTTGACTCTCTTGAGCAGCGTGCTTCGCAATTTGCTTTTGTTCTTAATTTAGAAGGAATAGATAAGTAAATTGCCTGGTTAATTATAAAAAAGCCCGTTTTTTTAACGGGCTTTTTTATTAAATAACAAACAACATTAATATTATTTTTTATTATTTTTCTCTTTTATTTTATCCTCAATCATTTTAATGATCTCAGGATTGTTTTTGCTCTTTGCTGCTTCCAATGGAGTTAATACCCTTCCATTCAGTTCAAATTTTAGAAGCGGATCAGCTCCATTTTCTAAAAGCAGATTAACTATATCTTTGTTGTTTACAGCTATTGCTATTATCAATGGAGAAGTGTATTTTTCTGTGATATAGTTGATATTAGCTCCGTAAGCGATTAATAATGAACATATGTCTATTGTTTGCATTTCTACTGCAAGCAAAAGAGGAGTTAATCCATTTTGAATAGCTGCATTAGGATCAACTGCTTTTGAAGCTAAAATATCTTCTACTATTTCTATATTATTTTCTTGAATATAAAAATGAAGAGGAGTTATATTTTGTTCGGAAGAGAACATATCTTGATACATTGTTTTTAATAACTTAAGCTCTTCTGGATCATATTTCCTTTTATTCCATAATTTATTGTCAGAAGAAGATATTTGTTCAGTCTTGATTTGTTCTCCCTCCATATCTTGATTGGCTGCCTGTTCATCAAGACTGGAATTTTCCTCTGTATTCTCTGCTGAAATCTCTGATTGCTGTTCATTGTTTTCAACAGATGTTTCATCAATAGGCTTTTCTTCAGAAGATATGTTCTCTTCAGCCGGAATGGAAACAGGCTGAGCAGATTTTAGCTGATGTTCAAGATTCGCAGATTTTTTGCCAAGGAAAAAGAAGAAAACAGCAGTTATCAGTATTGCAATAACCGGCACTATATAGCTGGAAGCAGAAGATTTTTCTTCTTTTGTTGAGGCAGATTCCTCTTTTGGAGTATCGGCATTGCCTGCTTCTTTTTCTTCCTGTTTTGAAGAGCTGGCTGAGGCAATAATTCCTGCGGCAGCGGCGGCAGAAACCACAGCTTCAGACACTTTTGTTTCCGTTTTAGGCTGTACTTCAGCAACCGGTTCCTCAGGTTTTTCTTCTTTTTCCTGCTGTTCCGGCATTGGGACTGATTCATGTGTTTCCTGTGCAGGAACTTCCGGTTTTGGTTCCGGTTCAGCGTTTTCCTGTGCCGGAATAGTTTCTGCTGCAATATTCTGTTCTTCCGGATTTTTAACCGGATTTACGGAAACATCTGCAGCAGGTTCTGTTCCGGTTGTTTCACCTGCCATATTATTGTTTTCAGGTACAGGATCAAAAGTGATATTTTCAGTATTTTCAGAAGAAATTTCAGGTGTGCTTATGGAAATGCCAGCCTCTACGGTATCAGCATTTGTGTTATTGTCTTCATTTACAGGTTCTGCGGAGAATACAGCGTTTTCTGTTGAATTTACAGGTTCCTCCGGCTGCGGTTCGTTAAGAACCGGTTCCTGATTTGTGTTTTCAGGCTGTGTTTCCTGGAGTCCGGCAGATAAGAATTCCATACTGTTTTCTTCTGCCTGTGTGGTTTCAGCGGATGTTTCATTTATAGACGATTCCTGTCCATCAAAAGAAAATCCGTGATCAGGTGTGAATGTTTCCGGGAATGATGTTCCTTCAGCAATCGCTGTATTGTCTGTTTCTGTATTGGCAGGCATTTCAAAAGCAGGCTGAAATTCAGGCGCCGGAGCAGCCTGTTCATTGTCCGTGGCTGTTGCAGAACCGGAAACACCGGCATCTGAATAAAGATCAGCGAAAGCATCAGCAGATGCTGCGGAAGTTTCCGGCTGTGCCTGGGCCTGTCTGGCATTTGATATATTTTCTTCTGATTCCGGACTGATAGAAGGTGCCTGTGTATCAGATGGCTGTGTGGCGGAAACATTATAAAGGTCAGCGAAAGCATCGGGCGCGGACGATGCTGCCGTGGCAGAATTATCTGTTGCCAGCGCAGATTCTTCCGGCTGCGTAATACCTGTCATTTCAGTATTCTGGCTATCCTCCCCGGTCATTCCATCAAATGGATTTAAAACAGGTATGTCTGTATGAGGTACTGCACTTACAGAAATTCCGTCTGATGAAATATCATTCTGAGGAGTAAAATCCTGTGTCACGGAAGGCTGTTCAGAGGCTTCAAAAGCAGATTCCAGAACAATTCCCCCCGCAGTGTTCTGCACATTTTCTTCAGACGGAGCAGCTGAAGCAGACAGAGGTTCAATACTTAACGCAGGATTCAGAGGAACGGTGTTATCTTCCGGCATCTGAACAGATTCTGGTGTAAGATTTATTCCCTGTGCGGTATTATCCGGCTGATTTTCCTGGGGGTTGTTTTCAATTGGGTTCTGGTCTGTCATAAATCCTCTCAATATTCAGTTTCGTTAAATTTTTTTGAAACTAATTTAAGTATTTAAAACAGTATACTTTATTATTTAAGAAAAAAAAAGCGCCCGGAATTACGGAATACCAATATACACAATATTGCAATGGCTGGCTGCGGAATACAGGCTGGTATTGTAATGGTACCGCAACCCGGGAAAATGCGGTTATTCCGCACTGTTCATAAAACCATGCAGTACATGGTTCTGCCTGTGCTGCCGGAAGATATTTCCTTTTGCCGTGTGTCCTGTTTGCGGTATGTATTTTTTATTTTGTAATATTATTTTATGCCTTCCTGAAAAGCACTGGCTTTATGCTTTGTGCCGCCTGAAAAAAGGCAGGAAGACAAAATCCTAAAAAGGAGCCTGACATGGCTGAAAACAAGACAATTTATTTCTTCGGCGGCGGAAAAGCCGACGGAAAAGAATCAATGAAGAATCTGCTCGGCGGCAAAGGCGCAAACCTGGCGGAAATGGCCGGACACCCGGATCTGCAGCTGCCAATCCCCCCCGGATTCACCATAACAACTGAAATCTGCACATATTACTGGGCAAACAACCGCACATATCCCGCGGATCTTGCCGAAGGCGTGAACAAAAATCTTGCCAAAATGGAAGAACTTACCGGCAAGAAATTCGGCGACAAAAAGAATCCTCTTCTGGTTTCCGTGCGCTCAGGTGCGCGCAAATCCATGCCAGGCATGATGGAAACAATTCTGAATGTCGGCCTCACAAGCGACACAATTCCCGGCCTTATAGAGAAAACAAACAATCCGCGTTTCGTATATGACGCATATCGCCGTCTCATAATGATGTATGCTGACGTGGTTATGGAAAAAGCCGCAGGCATAGAGCCGAAAGATGACATGGGCATACGCCGCCAGCTTGAAAGGCTGATGGACGCAATGAAAGAGGCCCGCAAGGTAAAATCCGACACGGAACTTACCGCAGAAGATCTTAAAGAACTTACAGTACAGTTCAAGGCAAAAGTGAAGGAAGTTCTTGGAAAAGAATTCCCGGACAATCACATGGACCAGCTCTGGGGTTCAATCGGAGCGGTGTTCGCTTCCTGGAATGGAAAACGCGCAGTGGCATACCGCAAGATTGAAGGCATCCCCGAAGAATGGGGCACAGCCGTAAACGTGCAGAGCATGGCATTCGGAAACATGGGCGATAACTGTGCCACCGGCGTGGCATTCACCCGTGACCCGGGCACAGGCGAGAACCGATTCTACGGAGAATTCCTTGTCAATGCGCAGGGCGAAGACGTGGTTGCCGGCATACGCACTCCCAATCCGATAAACGAGGAGAGCAAGAGCGAACATTCCAAAGGAATGAAAACCCTCCAGGAACTTATGCCCCAGTGCTATACGCAGCTTGCCGAAATAAGGCAGAAGCTGGAAAAGCATTACAGGGACATGCTTGACATTGAATTTACCATTGAAGACGGCAAACTCTATATGCTTCAGTGCCGCGTAGGCAAGAGAAATGGCCCGGCGGCAGTAAAGATGGCTCTTGATATGTACAAGGAAGGCCTTGCTGCTAAGGAAGAAGTACTTATGCGCGTGACACCTGCACAGCTTGATGAACTGCTGCACCCCGTGCTTGATACTAAGGCCGAAAAGAACAGCAAGGTTCTTGGAAAAGGACTTCCCGCAGGCCCTGGCGGAGCGACAGGAATGATCGTTTTCACTTCTGCGGATGCGATAGCTGCGAAGAAAGCAGGCAAGACCGTCATACTCTGCCGCGAGGAAACAAACCCCGAAGATATTGAGGGAATGAGGGCATCCGAGGCCGTACTCACTGCAAGAGGCGGAATGACCTCTCACGCAGCACTCGTTGCCCGTGGCTGGGGCAAATGCTGCGTCGTTGGCTGTGCAGGAATAGAAATTGACCTTGCCAAAAAGACAATGACGCTTGCCGGAAAGACATTCAAGGAATTTGACTGGATTTCACTGAACGGCTCAAAAGGCCTTATATACGAAGGCAAACTTCCAGTTGCCCGCGAAGCCAGCGAGACACTCACGGAATTCCTCGCACTGTGCAACAGCGTCCGCGCGCTTAAAGTGTGGACAAATGCCGATACCCACGAAGATGCGGAAAATGCCCGCAAATTCGGAGCTGAAGGCGTTGGCCTGTTCCGCTGCGAACACATGTTCTACGGCAAAGGTGCGGAAGAACCGCTGTTCAAGCTGCGCAAGATGATTGTCTCCGAAGGCACAGAAGCACGCAAGGCAGCCCTGAAAGAGCTGTTCCCGGACATGAAAAACGCCTTCAAGAACACTCTCCGCATATTCAAGGGTTTCCATGTGACCATACGTCTTATGGATCCTCCTCTGCATGAATTCGTTCCCAACGGCGAGGAAAAACGCAAGGAACTTGCAAAAGCCCTCGGCATAACCTACGAGCAGCTCAATGCCCGTGCGGAAGAGCTTCACGAAGCCAACCCGATGATGGGACACCGCGGCGCAAGACTCGGCGTTACCTATCCGGAAATAACTGAGACACAGGCCAAAGCCATATTTGAGGCCGCAGCCGAACTCATAAAGGAAGGCGAAGAAGTTTATCCTGACATTATGATTCCTGTTGTTTCTGACAGCAATGAGACCAAGGACCAGAAAGCTGTCATTGACCGCGTATATGCGGAAGTGAAGAAGGAAACAGGAATAGAAGTTCCTTACAGCGTAGGCACGATGATTGAAATTCCCCGCGCTGCGCTCACGGCTGACAAGCTTGCCGAGACAATGGAATTCTTCTCCTTCGGAACAAATGACCTTACGCAGATGACCTACGGCTATTCCCGCGACGATTCCGGCGCATTCATCAAGCATTATGTTGAAAACGGAATACTGCCATGCGATCCGTTCCAGAGCCTGGATCAGACTGCCGTCGGCGAACTTATAAAGATTGCCGTGGAAAGAGGCAGGAAGACACGCCCCGGAATGAAGATCGGCATCTGCGGCGAGCATGGCGGAGACCCGGATTCAGTGGATTTCTGCCACCGCGCAGGCCTGACCTATGTTTCCTGCTCACCGTTCCGTGTGCCAATAGCAATACTGGCCGCAGCACAGGCGCAGATAAGAAATCCGCGCAAGCAGGCTTAAAGGAAAAACAAAATGACAAAGCGCATGGCTGTTTTCCCATTGGTTTTGTCCGCGCCGTCCGGCGGAGGGAAAACGGCCGTGCGCGACGGTCTTCTCAAAGATTCCAGATTTGGCTTTAGCATTACCTGTACAACAAGGGCTCCAAGGCCGGGTGAAATTAATGGGAAAGACTATTATTTCGTATCTAAAGATGAGTTTCTAAGTCTTCGCAAAGACGGGAAGCTTTTGGAATGGGCGGAAGTTCATGGCAATTACTATGGCACGCCAGTAAAATCCGTAAAAGATGTTATGGATTCTGGCAAAATACCTGTAATGACTATTGATGTGAAAGGAGCTGCCTCCATAAGAAAGATTTTTGATGATGCCGTTACTATTTTCATCATTCCCCCCAGCCCCAAAATATTAAAAAAACGCCTTGAGTTGCGAGGAGAATCCGCAGAAGGCATGAAAGTTAGAATGAACACGGCTCGCGAAGAAATGAAGCAGGCTCATCTTTTTGATTACCTAGTTATTAATGACAGCCTTGACGCAGCCATTTCAGATGTGATTAAAATAACTGAAACCGAAATGCTGCGCATGTGCCGCAATAAATATTTGTCAGATCTTTTTTCAAAAGATCTTTAATTTTAAATTATTAAATATAATGTTTGTTAACAGCATGAGAAAACTGATAAATTTAATTTAAAATGATTTAAGGCAATGAGGTAAATTATGGAATATATAAATAAAGCTGAAACAGACGGAGAACTTTTGGATAGGCTGATTTCTGACTATGGCCCGCATAAATACAATGATTTGGTTCATGCCATGCAGTGGGCCAGGCATCTCCGCCATTTGGAAGAATACCGTGGCCATGCACTGTCAGAGCTTATAGAAAAAGCAATGATAGCTATTGCCGAAAACAAGGTAAGCGATGAAGAAATAGCAAAGGCTGTAGAATCAGATGCTGTTTTAGACAGAAGAATGGCTCAGAGACGTTTTGAGAAAGCCCGTCAGCAGGAATCTCCTGTTTCCGAAGAGGATATCAAGAAATTCTCCTCTGAAGATGAAAAGTGAGCCATCTGAAAGACGAATTAAAAAAACTGTCCCGCGACTTGAGGGCATGGCTGAAAGATCAGGACGAAAATCTGATTTATACTAGCGCTGTGCCCTCAGATAATGCTCCTGCAAATATAGATTCGGTGGAAGATCTTATGGCGGAAACAGAAAAAAACGAAGCAATGGCGGCAGCGGAACATCTGTTCTTTCAGGCAGCAGCAGAAAAAAAATTTGAACCTCAAAAAAAAATATCTCTTGAGAGTCTAAGAGAACAAGTGATTGCGTGCAGGGACTGTCCGCTTGGAATAAGCCGTCTGAATCCTGTTTTTGGCATAGGCAGCTCTAAGGCAAAACTAATGTTTGTGGGCGAAGGCCCTGGTTTTCAGGAAGATCATCAGGGCGAGCCTTTTGTAGGCCGTTCGGGCCAGCTATTAGACAAAATAATGGAAAAAGTCTTGTCCTTGCGCCGCTCGGATGTGTATATCGCAAATATCGTCAAGTGCCATCCGATGAAAAATCCTGAAACCCCGGAAGCGCATTCAAATGACAGGCCTCCTGCTCCTGATGAAATTGAAAAGTGCAGGCATTATCTTGAAGAGCAGATAAGAATAATACAGCCTGTCTGTATTGTGCCATTGGGATCCGTAGCGGCAAAATTTCTTCTTAAGACAAATAAAGGAATTTCCTTTTTAAGGGGGCATGTTTATGATTATGAATCAGACATTCCAGGCCTTCGGCATACAATTAAGGTTATTCCAACATATCATCCGGCTGCCTTGCTGCGAAATCAAAATCTGAAGCGTGACACTTGGCATGACATTCTTCTCGTAAAAGACTTGCTAGATTCTGCAAGCCAATAGTTTTTCCTTCCAGATGCTGGCAGAGGTAATTTTTCCTATCCCTTTAAAAAGGAGCTTTCACTATGCATTGCCGGAAGATATGGAGCTTGTGGCTGCGCCTGGCCTTAGAGTTTCCGTATCGTTGGGAACAAAAAATTCTGTTGGCATAATTCTTAGTGTTCTTGCTGAAAAAGATGCAGATCTTTCAGGAATTAAAAGACTTAAATCAATTAAAAAACTTATAGATTCTGAGCCTCTTTTTGAAGAATCTGTGTTAGAAATAGCAAAATTTATGGAGAAGAAATGGGGATCTTCTCTGGGAATGTGCGCTGGCGAATTTTTTTTGAATATTCCGGAATGCCAGGAAAATAATTCCTTATTGCGTTTTTCTGAACATAATCTTCCGCAGCCTGACACAATTCTCTCTTTGCCTGATGACTGTTTTTTCCCTGAAAAAGAAAAAGCTTTTTTAGAAACAGAGTTGTATGCTCTCTCCCCTTTCTTTGATTCTATAAATGATATTTCTTCAAAAAAGAAAAAGAATTTTCTTTTAGCGCTGCCATCAGAAAAAACAATTGTCCTTGCGGGCCTTGTTGCGAAAAAGGCTAAAAATATTCAAATTCTTTTTCTTGTGCCTGATGCGGAATGCGCAAACAGGGCATATAAGGAACTTTTGCCTTTCTTTGGAAGTGCTTTAGGCGTGTGGCATTCTATGCTTACGCAAAAAAAGAAAAATGAAATTATCAAAAAAATTATTTCGGGGCAAATCCGTCTTTTGATAGGAACTAGGACTGCGGTCTTTCTTCCGTTTGCCAGGCTGCGCATAGCCATTATAGACTCTTTCCATGAAGCGGCATACAGAAATGAGGAAAGGGAACCCTTATATGATGCCTCAGAAGTGCTCATGCGCAGGATTGATGCCTTAGGCGGAATAAATGCTATGGTTTCTCAATTTCCTTCGGTTGAGTCTTATGGGCTTGCCAAGTCTGGAAAATGCCATTTCATAAATATTGCTTCCGATGCTTCAGATAATGAAAACAGAATTTCCCCTGCTTTGGAGAAAAAAAAGGAAACAGAAAATACAAATTCTAAAATAAAAATTGTAGATATGGGAACAGAATCTTTTCAAGGGGCTCTGCTGTCATCAAGCATAAGCGGCAAGATACGCAGCATCGCTTTAGCCGGGAAGAAAATAGCTGTAATCGCATCCAGAAAAGGGTATGTTTCGCGAATTTTCTGCGCAAGCTGCGGGAAAATGCTGCGCTGCCCTAAATGCGGGCCGGGCTTAGCTTTAATAAAAAATCCTTCAGGAGAAAAAATTCTTCTTTGCAGGCATTGCGGCAGAAAGCTGCCCATGCCGGACAAATGCCATTGCTGCGGCGGTAATGTCTTCCGTGAATTTGGCATTGGAACTCAAAAAGCTGAAACATATTTAAAAAAACTTGTTCCCGAAAAGAAAATAGTCAGATATGACGGAGACATCCTTAAGGCTTCATCAAAAAAAATTGAGGAGACACTGCATTCTTTTTTATTAGGAAAATCAGACATTCTTATTGCCACAAGATTAGCTTTGAGAAGTTTGATTCCGCAAAGCCTTGACTGTATTCTCTTTCTGGACGCAGGAGCTGATTTTTCCAGCCCAGATTTCAGAGCTTCGGAAAAATTTATGCGCATGGTTTTATATGCTAAAGAGCTTCTTTCGCCAAATGGCGAAATATTATTGCAGACTAGAGAGCCGGACAGTTATATTTTTACCTCTCTTGCGCATGGTTCTTATTATGATTTCTGTGATGAGGAACTGAAAGCTAGGCAGTTTTTCAAATATCCTCCGTATTCGCAGCTTTTGCTTGTGCGTTTTGCTTCAGTGAATGAAGCTGCGGTAAAAACTTGCGGGAAAAGGCTTAATGCGGCAATGAGAGCAGTATGCGATGAAAAAAAAGCAGAGCTGCAGGGCCCGGTGATTCCAAAGGGCCAGGAAAACAGAAAATTTTTCAGCGAATACTGGATATTAAAATCTTTTACAGACAAAGCGGCATCTGATTCTCTTGAGATTGCAAACTCTTTGCCTCTGCCAGATGGAGTAAAGTTTTTCATAGTCCCTGATCCATATCATTTTCCATGAACTGATTCTTTCCTTCTTATCCTAATTTAATATAATTTATTTATGAAAAATATTAAAAAGTTTTTCTCTGCTTTTGCTATTGTACAGCTTATTATGCTTTCTGCTGCTTTGCAGGCTAAGGATATAGTGCTTCCTACCCCTGATGAGCCTTTTAAGGATAAAATAACCGTTGCAGACGACAAGCTGCTTAAAGCTGCGCTTTCGGAAACAAAATACATACATTCGCGCGGCGTGGAATGGGATGCAAGGCTTACCATCACAAAAGGAAGCATGCTGCTTAAACAGGCAAAATCTGACCAGGTAAAGAAACTGAAAAAAGGAACAGTCCTTCCTCTTGCAAAAGGAGATGTTGTGCGCCTTTATCCAAATTCTGAAGCCGAAATAAGACTTTATGACAAGGTTTTCCTTCATCTTTTTCAAAAGACGGAGTTTCAGATAATATCCCTTGAAAAAACCGATACTTATTTTTCACTTAGATATGGTTCTCTTGTCGGTAAAGTTAAGCGCTTTCTTGATAAGACACATACTTTAAAGCTTAAAACCAGATATACCAATTCTCTTATAACAGCTGCTGACTTCGCCGCTGCTTATGTGCCTAAGACAAAAACAACTGGAATTGCAGTTTTTGATTCTGGCTCAATGTCTGTCTCAACTTTAAATGAGCATGGCCTTTCATTAGGTTTGTATGAGCTTAAAAACAATCAGGAAATTGTCTACTCAGCCGCTTTGCCTGATTTTGACGAGAATGGAAAGCCTAAGGATGATCCTGATTATAAGATGAAAGACATAGATGTTAAGGCTGTAAAAATAGATCAGCTTAAAGAGTTGCAGGAAGAACAGAAGAAAATACGCCCTCTTGCGGCTAAATTGAAAAAAGAATGGGACAAATATGTTGAGGGAGAAAGAGAAGAAATAAGGAAGGAGATCATTGATGGAGGCGAGCTGATGATTACCTCAGTAGTGATACAGCGTAACACAGTAAATGAATCCAATGATCCTGATTCAAGAGCTGATTTTAATGATGTTATGACAAATTCTGATTTCAGTGTAATAAAAAAATGAAAAAAGGCAGCATTTTATTAAGCATAATTTCTTTTGCCATAGTTTTTTTTGCCGCGCATTTTTTCTGTCCTGGCAAAATGACTAAGGTGATAATACCTAAAGGCGCAACAGCAAGGCAGGCTGCGGAAGCCCTTAAAGAAAAGAAAATAATAAGCAGCACAACATGGTTTAGAATTGCTGTGAAAATAACTGGAACAGGCAAAAGAATAATGCCGGGCAGCTATATGATGCGCACTCATATGTCCTCCGAAGAGGCATTGCATAAGCTTATAACTACTATCCCAATGGCAGAAACAGCGGATATAACCATACCGGAAGGGTGGCGCATGGAACAAATTGCGGAAAGACTTCAATCAAATGGCGTTATTTCCAGCGCGCAAGAATTTATAGATCTTGCTAAGGCGCAGGATAAAGAAGGGTATCTTTTTCCATCAACCTATCAGTTTAAGAAGAATATATCTGCTTCTGAAGCATTAAAGGTATTTGCCAATGAATTTGAAAAGCAGATCCGTCCCCTATTTGCTCAAGGTTTTAAAGAAGGCATGGATGAGAAAAAAGTAATGATTATTGCTTCCATAGTTGAAAGGGAAGCTGTAGTTGATTCTGAACGCCCGATGATTGCGGCTGTTTATCTTAACAGATGCAAAAAAAGAATGAAGCTGGAAGCCGATCCTACTACTCAATATGCCTTAGGATACCAGACCTGGTATGAAAACGGAGAAAAAAGAGAAGGATGGTGGAAGAAAGGCATAACAATAAAAGACTTGAAGACTGCATCTCCTTACAATACTTATTATTCAAGACATCTCCCCCCAGGACCTATATGCAGCCCAGGCAAAAGCTCCATTGAAGCTGCGCTTAATCCTCTGGAAAACTTTGATGCCTTATATTTCGTAGCCACTGCGGACGGCACCGGAAGGCATACATTCAATACAAACTTTAAAGAACATTTAGGGGCTAAAAAAGTATATAAGACCAATCTTAGAAATGAGAAAAACAGATAATGCAATTTGACAGTTAATATCGTCAAGTTATATAATAATATTAATGACCGAAGGGCGTATAGCTCAGATGGGAGAGCGCCTCGTTCGCAACGAGGAGGTCAGGGGTTCGATCCCCCTTACGTCCATAAATAAGCCGCAGCTGATGCGGTTTTTTTATTTTATAATGTGTTTTTCTGTTGATACCCAAAAAAAAGGCAAGGCGGCATTTGCGGCATCGCTTATCTATGCTGCTATAACTCTATGTCTTGTGCTTAATCATGAAACATGGGCGGACGAAGCTCAGCCATGGCTTATGGCGCAAGATCTGTCCTTTTTCGGGCTTCTGAAAGAAGCATCCGCTAAAGGACATCCATATTTATTTTACCTTCTGATATATCCTCTTGCTAAAACCGGGGCTGGCATAATTTCTATGAAAATTATCTGCTGGCTGTTTCCTGCCGCAGCTGTTTTTTTGCTCTTTTTTCTCTCTCCTTTTTCTTTATTTCTAAACTCCTTAATCGCTTTGAGCGGCCCGTTGCTGTATTTTTTTCCAGTCATATCCCGCAGTTATTCTCTTTTGCCTTTTCTTGTATTTTCCGCTGCCTCTGTCAGTAATTGTTTAATTCAGAATAATGATAATCATAATCAAAAATATACGGCTAAACTAGAAATTCTTTATATACTTATCTTGCTGCTTATAGGACAAACTCATTTCATAATGTCTGGATTTTCATGCCTTTTGCTTATGGAATTTTTATTTGTAAGACAATTAAGGATGGAAAGGTCATATAGAATAATATATTTACTAGTGCCGCTTGGGTTTATATTGCCTGCTGCCCAAGCTGTTTTCGGCATGTTCCTAAATGATTCCTTTAATTTTTCCCCTTTTTACTCTTTAATATTCCATCCGGAAATTTTCTTCTTTTCAGGCATGTTTTCCCCCCTGACGCCTGGCTTCATTGCTGACACATTCATGTTTCCTAACGGCACAGATTCTCTTTATGCGGTAAATGCCTCCAATTTATTCTGTGCTGCCGCGGGGTTAGCTGCGATAATAATTCTAATGCGCCTGCTAAAAAAAATTTCCGTTAATGATTTCAGGCTTTGCGCGGCAACTCTTGCAACGCAGTTTTTTGTTTATCTTTTTATATATCCAGTAATCTTTCCAATGAGAATACATTGCTTTACAATCTCAATGATTTTTTTCTTCTGGCGCGCATATTCAAAAAATGCCTCATCTTGCCAGAAGATTAGCCCCGAGATGCAAAAATATTTGGGAAACTCCAGAATTGCGCTTGCAATCTTTTTCTTTTTGCTTATTCCATCTGGAATATGGTTTGCTGTTAAAGATCTTAAAGAACCATTTTCATCGGCTGCTGAAATTGCTAATTTTATTAAAAATAATTTAGATAATGACATTCCTGTCTTTTCTCAATATGATGTGGCAGAATCTCTGGTGTTGGAACTTGACGGAAGAGAGATTCTTTTTAACGGAGGAGGTCCCCTGCGTTTTTCTAAGTTAAATGATCCGATATTAAAAGATCTCGGAAATAGCCAGTTAACAGAAAAAGGCTTTTATCTTATAAGCATTGCTGAATCCGCTGGCGAAACAAGCATTTTGCCAGGAACAAAAAAAATTGGCAAAAATCCATGTTTTTATAAAACTAGGCAGGCTATAAAACGCGGAGAGACATTTTGCCTATCTTATTATATGAATCAAAAACCTGAGACAGAAGAATAACTGATTGTTTTTTATCGGTCCAAAAATGAAAACAAAGTTCTGCGGAAAGCTTTATGTCTTGAAGCTTGGAATCTTTTCTGAAATGCAGGGCTTGTGTTGCCCTTTTCGCTCACAATCATTTCGCTTGTGCGTTCTACAGGCTTATATTCTATCCATTCCACAGGCACATTATGGAAATGCCCGTCTCCGCCAAATTTTGAAATATAATCTGTGTGTTTTATTCCACGGAAACCGTATGCAGTAACAGCCACATGGCTTATGCCATTATTCCTTTCAATATTTTCTGCTTTAAGAATGCTATGCGTTATGCAGTTTTTATGTTCAAAATATTCCTCGCCGTGATAGTTAGCCAGTGTTTCATATTCCCAGTCAGAAGCCTGCTCTCCGGGCTTGATGACATCTTTCCATATTTCCTCGTGATTCTTAGTCATCTGATAAAGAGGAATAGCCATTATAGGGGCTAAGGCAAAGTAAATTTTTTTGAAATAATCTTCATTGAAGGATAAGAAAAAATCTTTTGCCGTATCATAATTCCAAAAATGAAAAATCTTAGGATCTGTGTTAAGCGAGCCTTCGGAAAGATGCTTCGGAAAAATCATATTCATCATATTTTGCTTTAGGAAAGTAAAATCATCGCCATAACCTATGGAATTGTCTTTTATAAGGTCCAGCATCTGTTTTTGTGCCACATCAGTGAAAAGAAGACGGTATTCAACTTCATTGTTCCGGTCAGTAGTCTTGAATAAAGCCTCAAATTCCCTGTTTCTCATAATGGTATACTGGCTGTCATCATTCAATACTCTTGAAAAATTTTCAAGTTTTTTTATTTCTTTTTTCAGCTTTCTTGTTTTCCAAAATCCATCCTTCATTTCTGAAATTTTAGATGGCATGCGGGTAAAAATAAGATTTGGCGCGGCATCATTCCCGTATGCTAGAAATCTCACTATGTCATATGACGGTTTTTCGGCTTCTATTGAAGCATAAAGAGTTTCCGAATGCTGTTCGGAGCGCAAATGTCCTTCTGAATCCCGGTAATGTTCTGTCCAATATATTGTCTTGCTTCCGGTATAAGTCTCTGTTTCCCAATCCTGTTCTAATATCTCTCCAAAAACAAAAGGATTGCCGGCAAAGGTGCCTGAATGCGCAAAGAGAAGAGATTTTTCGTCAGCCATTGCACGGTCAAATCCATAAAGACGTTCTAATTCAGCCAATCGTCTGGCAGTAAAATATTTGTCAAATGAAATTTGAGGAACAGCTGTTTCTATAAGTTTCTGAGTAATATCCCATGAATAAAGACTGTTCAGGCATTTCATCTGTTTCCATGCCAGTTTTTTCTTTTCATCTATGCTTCCTTTAAGATTTTCAATTTTTTCTCTTAAATTGTTGCTTATGATGAAACAGATAAGCCATGTGAAAAATGAGAATCCTGCAAGAGGCCAGTATTCGTCAATTTCCGGCTCAGAAGCTCCAATGCAGGAAATGCAGAAAGCAAAAAGAAAGATTATCCCCCCTGCCCACTTGAAAAAGCCGAAAATATTTCCAAGCATTTTAGCAGAGCCTGCAGAAGCTTCAAGCTGCTCTATTATATTTGCTAGCCTGCGGTTTGCTTTAATGTCAATTCCGGATTTTTCTGTAAGCTCTTGAAATTTTCTGCGTGTCAGTTCCGCAAATTTTTCTTTATATTCATCCCTGAAACGCAAAAGAGGATCATAAATATAGCCGTTCAAAAGAACACCTGATTAGCTGACTGTTTAACTTCCGCAGATGCGGTAAAAGGTATTCTGGAAGTATATCCGGCACGGGCTGCAACAATCATTTTGACTGGCCATTCGTATATGTCAGTGTTCCACTGCATTACCGTGTCATTATATACGGTTCTGGCTGCTGTTATCTCTTTCTGCAGATAGGCATTTTGCTGCATAGCATCGGCAATGGCCGCGTGGGCTTTCAGTTCCGGATAGGCTTCCACTTGCGGGAAAAGGCGGTTAAAGGCTCCGTCAATCTGGCTCGCCACAGCATTCCTTTCAATGTTTTTACCACCTCCGCGAAGAGCGGCAACGGTTGTCATAACCTCTTTGTCAAGCTCCGTTGCTTTTGATACAAGCGCAGCGACATTCTGAAGTATGCGAACGCGCTGTTCAAGATAATTGTCTATGTTAGAAGCATCTGCCTGCAATTTTTGCTGAAGCTGCCTGAAATAGTTTCTTGCATTTATTTTCTTGAAAAGATAAATTAGCCCCGGCAGAAAAGAAAGAATGAATGCCAGCACAAGATACAGAATTTCTGTGCCAGGCTGTGATTCTGCTATAAGCGATTTTATCATGGGAGCAGAAATTAAAACCAAAACAGGACAAATCCCCCATACGCAAATTTCAAACAGTAAAGAACCGAAGCCAACCTTAACTGGCAGCTGTTTATCTATGACATTTATGTCATGCCCTTTTTCATTTACAGGTCCTGTCTTTTCATCAAGCTCATTTGCCATATTAACCTCTCATAACCCTTATGATTAAGCATAAGCATTAATCATGTTTTTCTTTCATATATTATTTTACTTTAAAAATCACGGTTATGGATAATTTTTTTTGGCTTTGTTAAAGAATATACTAATTCTCCTAGTTTTTCTATATGCTTGCAAACGGCAGTAAAGCAATCAGATTTATGAATGTTATGGCGCATAATGATGCTTATGTATAATTGCTTTTTTTATCTTTTAATGTTCAATTGTCGCATTTAACAGTTATGCTTCATGCAAGGCGGGAAAATGATAAAATATTTAAGTATTTTAAACTTAATATTTTTTAAAATGAAAAGCTTATTTTTTTTACTCATATCTTTTATTTTCTTTTTTGCCGGGAATTCTTACGCGCAGTATTTTGCTGAATCAGCAATAACTGAAAACATAATGGATAAAGATACAGCGAGCTATGCTGAAACAGAGCTGCCAAATCCGAAGGCAGAGGAATCTTCAGCGGAGAATATGATTGAGAATGAAACAGCTGGTTCAGATGAAAAAAAAGCGGAATATTCTGATAACAAAGAGGGTTTCTTTAAAGAAACATTAGCGCTTTTTAGCGATGTGTGGAATGACGGATCATGGGAATTTTTCATTCCCCTCCATGCCTGGCATAACCGGGAGTCATATCCGAAATATAAAATTGACGGATATAATGAAGAGCCATGGGGATTTGGAATAGGCAAATACAAAATGGATTACCGCAATAATAAAGATGGCCTGTTAGCCATAGGCTTTAGCGATTCCAATTGGCACTTTGAGCCTTTGCTTTTATATACTTGGCAAAAAATATGGCGTGATAAAAAAGATTTTTTCCGTTTTTCCGCAGGATATATGGCCGGTTTTACCACACGCAAAGAATGGCACTGGTGCCCAATTCCCATGGCTTTGCCAATAATAGGCCTTGAAGCAGGTCCTGTTTCTTTTTCAAATACTTATGTGCCTGGCCTTGGCAAAGAAAATGGCAATGTGTGGTTTTCATGGGCTTCAGTAAGATTCTGAAAAGTCTTCTTTATTATCAGGCTGAACATTTCACCGGAATTGTTTTTCCCCGGATCGGCGTAATATATATAAGCATAGACTGAAACAATTTCAGCAGATAATTCAGTCTGGCTATAAAAAGAGTATTGATTTTAGTATTCTCTTGTCATGCTGAACCTGTTTCAGTATTTCTATGGCCTAATGAGTTTATAAGTATTTTGTGTCAGTACTTTACTTTAACAGAGCCTTCAGTTTATAAATGCCGATGTGATTATAATTACCATAACAACAGGTATGATATATCTAGTCATAATCCAGAATATTCTGTCATAAGTCCTGTTTTTGAAATGAAAATCGCTTTTCGCCCGGAAAAATATTGATACACCGAGGCATATAAACATGGAATTCAAAGGCAGAAGCAGATTTGAAGAGAAGAAATCAAAAAGATCAAAAACTGTTTTTCCAAACAGTTTTACATTACTTAGAATACCGAACGAAAGCGCACATGGAAGCGAGAGCAGTGCTATTGCAATACTTGTCAGAAGAACGGCTTTTTTTCTTGACATTCCGCACATTTCATGCAGGACAGCGACCGGATTTTCAATAAGACTTATTCCTGATGTTACGGAAGCGAAAAGCAGAAGAAGGAAAAACGCCGCAGAAAACAGAGAGCCGCCAGGCATCTGCCGGAATATTTCCGGAAGTGTTACAAAAACAAGACCCGGCCCTCCCTGTGGCTCAACTCCGTATGTGAAAACAGCAGGGAATATTATAAGTCCGGCGCATATTGCAACCAGAGTGTCAAAAGCAACAATTGAATAGGAGTTTTTGATAATTCTGTGCTCCGCAGTCATATAGCTGCCGTATATAAGCATTGCCCCTGTACCTGTGCTAAGTGTAAAGAATGACTGGCCGAGAGCATCTATAAACACTTTCCCGTTCAGTTTTGAGAAATCCGGACGGAACATAAACGCAAGCCCTTCTGCAGCTCCAGGGAGTGAAAGGGAGAACACCGCAAGTATTATCATGATAATACAGAGCAGCGGCATAAGAATTTTATTGCATTTCTCAACTCCCTCATTTACACCTTTGTAATTGAAATAAGAACACGTGGCAAGAAAAACAATCGCAAGAGTACATGTAAGAACAGGTTTTGCCGTCATTGCCATGAAAACATCACCATAATTTCCGGCTGGCAGGGAAAAAGAATAAAAAAGATAATAGATGATCCAGCCACCTACAACAAAATAAAAGGCAGGAATAAGCAGTGTTGAAACAATCATTGAAAATCCCAGCCATTTAAAGCGGTGGTGTATCTGCATGGAGGCTTCAACACAATTCTTTTTTGTGTATTTTCCGAGAGCTATTTCGCATATCAGGGCGAATGAGGTTATGAAAATAATAATCAGCAGATAAACAAGAATAAAAAGTGCTCCGCCGTTTTCCCCCGCCATATATGGAAAACGCCAGATATTTCCCAGTCCTACCGCTGATCCGGATGAAGCGAGAAAAAATCCTAATCCCGATTGCCATACTGCACGCTGTTTAGACATATCAAATCCTTAAAAAATTTATGAAACATATTCTATCAAATATGAAATTAACGGAATTCCTGTTTTTATTTATGACAGCGGGACAACATTTGAATATCTTCAGTCGGGAACACAGAAATATCCTTTTTCCGCTATTGGAACTGTTTTGTCCGCATTATCAGAAATACGGCAGACAGTGTCATAAAGTGGTTTCCTGCCTGTAAGGCTGAACACAATCTGTTTTGTTTTTTCAGTTCCTGCTTCCTGTTCCAGACCACCAATATAAGCTGATATTATATGTCCGTTTTTTGTTATTATGCTTCTGGCAAATTCCGTTTTTCGTTCCGGAGATATGCCTTCAAGCAGCTCTGCCATTGTAAAATTTCCATCAGTGCCGGCTTCATATCCGCGGCGTGGCATACAGAAATCCATACCGCGGATTATTTTACGGTATTCATACGGGGCATAATGCTGTGCCATGCCGGAAAAATTTCCTGCTGCGAGACAGCCATTGTAAATTTCCGCCCGGTTGATAAATTTCAGTATCTGCCGCGGCTGTGCCTTTTCCATGATTTTTCCATAATCCAGGTAATAAGGGGCCTTTGGGTAAGACAGCAGCTCAAATTCTTTTTGCGGAATATCCCTTTCTTCCGGCATTCGCAGTTGTGGAACAGGCTTTTTTTCAATTCCGGAAAAACGTTCCGCCCCATCTTTTCCGTAAAGGGCTTTCAGTCCCTCCCTGAAATGCAGTCCCATGTAAGAAGTTTCCATTCCTTTTTTTATTCCTGTGAAAGAATATACTGTTTTCCCATCCTTAAGGAAATAAAACGCCGGAGATTCTGCTTTATCCAACGCTGTCATATCCTCATAGGAAAATACTGAATAAATTCTGTCTATGGGAAATGAATCAAGCCAGGCCTGCTGCCACTGCATACTGAAACCATCTGCAACCACTGTTCCCAGTTCCCAAAAAACACGCCTTAGCCATACGGATTGGGATATTTCCCACAGAGAATCCAATGCACTGCCCCAGTATCCTGTTACGACAATATGCTCTCCTCTTTCAAGTCCTGTATCTGTTATGGCGAGGATTTTTCCCCTGTTTTTTAACGCGTATGCGCGCCAGCCCTTTTTGCCACCAGACTGGTCTTCATATTTTTCCGGCAGGGGAATTGAATATACATCTTTATATTTTTCCCGTAATTCATAAGCCTTCTGTGGCATTCCCGCGTTCATGTATCTTTTCTGAAGAATACGGAGATACCAGCTTATTGATGCTTTATCCGATAGACGCGCCGTCTTTTCTTCAAGTGTTTTTTCGAATAAGGCAAGATGTTCTGCTTTTTTTGCATAGGAAAGCATATCCAGCATATAGTCTATGTCCTTTTCCGGGTATTTATGAAGTCTTCGCTTTGTGAAATCCTTTTTTTTAAGATTTGCAGCGTATTCAGCGAAGTTTTTTTCTGAAGAAAAATCCCGATTATTTTTATTATATATGCCGTATTCTTTTGTGCTGAAAGGACAACGGTCAAGCAGGTCGTCTGCGGGAAAATTATAGTCAGAACTGGTTACAGACTCTTCACATATATGCTGGCCGGAACTGAAAGGGGCTTCGCTTTTGCGCTGTACGATATTATACATTCTGTCCGTAAGTGTGTATAATTTCCGTGTTCTTGGGGAAGGCTCTGTCCATGAAACAGCCTGTCCTGATATGTCGAAAACAATATTTTTTATCAGAGTACGCCTTTCATTAATAGTGAACGGCTCAAGATTATTCTTCATTCTCTGCGGAATTTCCCCTGTGGGAGAGCAGTCCTGTTCTTTTTCCTTCGTTGTTATCAGTTTCAGGATATTGTTTATTTTTGTGTCTGAAGAGTATTTTTGGAGAATTGTTTTGTCAGCACAGTAAAGAACACCATGGTCAATAACAAAACTATCCACAAGAGCGTCGAGGTCATTGTCAGGTATTATGCCCTTAAGCCCGTCAAGGCTGAAAACAAATGTATAAGGAAGCTCATTATATTCGTAACATCTGCCGGCTTCTCCGGAATTTTCTGTGGCGCAACATGGAAAAATCATACTGAAGCATAACACAGACACTGCGTAAAGGCGGTGTAAAACAGTCTTATTGGTTTTCATATTATAAATATATCAAAATAAGTATGGCTTTCATTTTTAAAGGAAAAGGTTATATAATTATTTAAAAGTTTTATACATAATGGAGGATGTTATGAAATTTAATATTTTAGCCGTGGTTCTGCTTGTTCTGTCATCTGCGTCATATGCAGCTGACGAGACAGTGGTAACACAGAAAGATACAAAATCCTTAAGTGTGACAATTTACAATCATGGCACAGGCCTTGTGAAAGATACCAGAAGCGTAAAAATGACGGCAGGAAACAATACCATATCATTTTCTGGAATTTCCGCAAATATCCAGCCGGAAACAGCTTTAGTCAGCGGCAAAGGCCTTAAGCTGCGCGAACAGAATTTTAATTTTGACTTGCTCTCTCGCAATTCTCTTCTTCAAAAATATATCGGCAAAAATATAAAAGTAATAAGCACTAACCCTGCCACAGGAGCTGAAAAGACGGAAACGGCAAAAGTGCTCTCCGCTGATAATGGCCTTATATTAAAAATCGGAGACAGGATAGAAACAGATTTTCAAGGCAGGCTTGTTTTTCCTGATATTCCTGCAAATCTGCGGGAGAAACCGACGCTAACATTGGATCTTGTATCCTCGTCCGGAGGAAACCAAGACTTGCAGCTTACATATCTCACAAGAGGATTAAGCTGGAAAGCAGATTATGTGGCCAAGCTGAATAATACCGAGACAGCTGTTGATTTAAGCGGCTGGGTAACGCTTACCAATACTTCCGGCGCTGATTATGAAAACGCTGATATTCAGTTTGTCGCAGGCGAGGTAAACCGCGTTAAGCCACGCGCATACGGTGTCAGAATGATGGCGGCCAAATCCGCAATGAATGATATGGCAGCAGAGCAGGCCATGGAAGAAGAATCGCTTATGGATTATCATCTTTACTCCCTCGGCAGAAAAAGCAGCATAATGTCAAATCAGACAAAACAGCTTGCTCTTCTTTCGGCATTTTCCGTCCCTGCAAAAAAAGAATACAGGTTTGACAATATCGTAAATTCCTACGGTTATGGCCCCAAAATTTACAAAAGCCGCAGCGCCTCGGTAAAGCTTTCATTTGAAAATTCAAAGAAAAGCAATATGGGAATGCCTGTGCCGGCCGGAACGATACGGGTATATAAAAACGACTCCAAAGGACGTGTTTTCTTTGTAGGAGAGGATAGTGTAAGACATACTCCGGAAAATGAAAAAATAAATCTCACCCTCGGCGAGGCTTTTGATGTAACTGCAGAAGGCAAAGAGACCGCTAATACCAAAACGGGAAAGAATTCATGGGATGCCTCTTATGAGCTTGTTTTCAAGAATGCTACTGAAAATCCTGTAAGCGTTGATTATTATCAGACATTCCCCAATCAGTGGACAATAAGCGGTTCCGATATCGGAAAAAAAGAAACTTCCACGCAGAACAAATGGACAGTAAAAATCCCGGCCAAGGGAAAAACCGTGCTCACATATAAAGTAAAAATCAAAGGACGCGACTGATATTGTTTCATAAAGTGCTGAAAAAGGAAAGGCCTGCCTGTACGGCAGGCCTTTTTATCTGGCAAAATACCAGGTTTATAAAACATACTGAATGCCATCTGCGGCAGATATAGATTTATATTTATAAAAAAATTGTAAAATATATTTAATCCGGCATGAGGAGACAGATATGACATACTTTCCGTTAAAAGAAAATTTCCGTTACACATATAAATTCACAAGCAGTGATTTTGAGGGAGAGGCTACAGTTTACATAGATATACTTAAAACAGAAAAAATTGATGAAACCTTAAAGGCTTCAGCCAGAATGACTTTCATTCTCCGTGATACGCATACTACTGATTTTGAGATAGTAAACGACGGCAAATGGGTTTATTCTACGAATGGAATAGTAACAGGCGGACGCAAGGAATTCCCCGTTCCTCCTGTTGAGGGCGGCAAATGGGTTGAAGCCCCAGATTCCTGCCGTATACAGACTCTTTCCGACACAAAGGAAACCGCAGCAGGTAAATTTGAGAACTGCATGAAAATTGTAACATTGATAGCGGACGGAGATGGTGGCGCCGCAATGCGCTGGTACGCGCCGGAAACAGGTCTTGTATACGAAGATTATCATGCCGAGGACAAACAATGCGAATTGGAACTCGTTGGATACGGACCGCTTGAAACAACCGAAGAGAAAAAATAAAGAAGAAAATAAAATGCTTACACCTGTAATTAAAGAAATACTGAACAGAACCGAAGCCATGCCGGGCCTGAAAGTGCGCGGCTGGGTAAAGACACGCCGCGACTCAAAAGCATGCACATTTGCAGAAATAAACGACGGTTCCTGCCGTGCCAATCTGCAGGCAGTGTTCCCGAATGACAATGCGGAAATAAATGCTGAACTTGAAAAAGTGACGCCGGGCTGTTCCGTTGAACT
>JAILAB010000040.1 GCA_024681855.1 Elusimicrobiales bacterium | reverse complement strand
GGTATTTCCCGTTAGTGCCGCTCATGGATAATCTTAAAAAACTTCTTGCTCGCGGGCTGCTTGTGTTCAAGTTTACAGACAGAAGTTTCAACCTTGACATGGAGCGGGCCGGAAAAATACTTGAGTTTTTTCTTGATAATTACCGTGAAGGGCTTTTTCTTCATTTTGAGATAGTGCCTGACAGAATCCCGGAGGAACTTTTCGCGCTGCTTGCAAAATTCCCGCGCGGAGCCGTTCAGCTTGAAGCCGGTATACAGACATTTAATCCCAAAGTAGCAGAACGCATAAGCCGGCATCAGGATTATGAAAGGCTGGAAAGAAATATAAAGCGGCTGCTGCGTGAAACAGGCTGTTATGTCCATGCCGACCTTGTTGCGGGGCTTCCTGGGGAAACACTGGATAGCTTCGCGTCCGGCTTTGACAGGCTGTATCACATGAATGTGCATGAAATACAGGCAGGCATACTAAAGCTGCTTCACGGCGCACCTATTGCCAGGCACACAGAGGCTTTCGGCATGAAGTACAGCCCGCTGCCGCCTTATGAGATACGCGAAAACAGGAATATATGTTTTGAGGATATGCGCCGCCTGCGCCGGTTTTCCAGATACTGGGATATTGTCTCCAACAGCGGGGTATTCCTGCTTTCGTCAGAAATAATATGCGGTGGAGGTACTGCTGCGGGAAAAAAATTTTCAGGATTCAGCCAGTCTCCTTTCGCTTCTTTTATGGCTTTTTCAGATGCGCTTTATGCTGAAACTCATCAGACCCATTCAATTTCAAGGGCAAGGCTGCGCAATTTTATCAGCAGCTGGCTTACGGTAAAATGCGGCCTACCGGAAAAAGAGGCCTCACGCATTCTGGAAAAAGACGCACTTTCTGCCGTGCGTGCGGAAAAACACAAGAAAAGACAATCCCGGCACGGCAGCTGAATCTTAAACGCTGAAATTCTTGCAGAACAGTTAAAACTGCTGCTGGAGGTTTTGAAAATACCGGCATTAATGTCAGGAAAATCTTTTTTTGCGCCTGTGTTTAATTTGTTAAAATATAAAATATTAATATTAAGGTTAAGTAAATGTCTCTTTATAAAATTCTTTCTTTATTGTTATTGTCTGTTATGAGCATTCCTGTTTCAGCCGGTGAAATAAGATTCCGCTACCCTGTTGACGGGCAGCGTATATTCAATCCTGTTACGCGTACTTTCGTTTTCGGGCAGATTACCCCTGCGGATATGCCTTTTACAATAAACGGGCAGAAAGTTGATGTTCATTCCAATGGAGGATTCATTGCTTATCTTCCGGTTGAATCGGAAGACGGAAACTTTGCTTTTAAGGGCGAGCTTGCAGATGGCACTACTGCTCAGGTTAATGTAAGGCTGCGCCATTGTTCCAAAGATAAGGAAAAAAAGGATCCCTGGCTTAATATAAGCTCCATTTCTTCAGATGTAACAGTTATGCCAGGAGACCCTATTAAAGTACAGGCAACAGGCACACCTGGCCGGGAAGCCTTTTATGTCATAGACGGCATAGCTAAGGAAACCCCGATGATGGAAACTTCCGAAGGGTCGGGCAAATATGTTGGTGTTTACTGGACTACTCCAGCAGATGCCGGCAAATCAGGAACTGTGCTGGTTAAATTCAAAACAGGACTTTTCCGCAGCAGCGTGCAAAGCGCTTCAAAAGGCAGGGTTCGCATTTCTGCTTCTCCAGAACTGCTTGAAACTTCTTCGGATAATTCAGTGGTAAGAAATGCTATAGACGGAGGATATATGCTTTTCCTAGGAAGGGGAGTGAAGCTTATATCCACTGGCCGCGTAGGCAATATGCGGCGCATACAGCTTTCCCCTTCGGAAATTGGCTGGATAGATAATTCCAAAGTTCGCAGCTCTGATTCTAAAGAGACTCCAGTGCCTCCGTTTACTGAAACAGGCAATATAAACCTAAAAAGCACTAAATATGGCTCAGAACTTTTAATTACTATGTATGACAGGGTCCCTTACATCGTTGAGGAAACTGATTTTGGCCTGCGGCTTAAACTTTATTATGCTAACCTGCACACTAACTGGATTGTTTATGATTCTTCAGACACTATAGTGAAAAACGTTACTTTCAGGCAGGCAGCGGAAAATATATCTGAAATAGATGTTTTTACCGCGGAAATGCCTTGGGGGTATAATATTGATTATGTAGGCAAGTCTTTGAGGCTGCAGCTGCGTAAAAAGCCCATTATCTTGCAGTATTGGCCTAAGCCTCTTACAGGGCTGAATGTGGTTGTGGATGCGGGGCATTCGCCCAGATATAATCCGCCTTATGATGGCACTTTAGGCCCATTAGGTCTGTTTGAATTCCAGGCAAATCTTGCAATAGCTAAGAAGCTTAGAGACAGGCTTATTCATTATGGCGCGAATGTGATCATGACTCGCTCTGGAGATGAAACTGTGCCTTTGGCAGACCGCCCTAAAATAGCACGCGAAAAGGGTGGGGACATATTCATAAGCGTTCACAATAATGCCTTGGGGGATGGGCAGAATCCCTTCAGTCCGCCAAAAGGATACCAAATCTACTATTATCATCAGCACAGCAGGGCTTTAGGTTCTGCCATACATGCTGAATACCGCAAGAATATTCCATTGCCGGATCAAGGGCTCCGGTATGGCGATTATCTTGTTACCCGGCAGACATGGATGCCTGCCGTGCTTACAGAAACGGCTTATATGATTCTTCCTAAGCAGGAAGAAATGCTAAATGATCCTGAATTTCAGGAGCTTGCGGCTAAATCAATGGCAGACGGAGTGTTGGCTTTTTTTAATGTGCCTCCTGAACCGCAGAAGATTGCATATAAGAAAAAAAGCCCTGCAAGGCAGACTGTTAAGCAGCCTGTCCGCGCCTCAAATAAGCGCTGATTGCCTGATTTTTAACATATAATTAAAGAGGTTAAAGTATGCGTGATATAGTAGATCTCCTTTCTCAGTTTTTCAGCGGAATTTCTGACATGAAGGTACCGGCGGAGCAAGACCTTATTGATTATCTGGTCCGCAAGGGTTCCGGCATTATTAACTGCCAGGCCGCTACTTTTTTTTCAGTTGACGAAAATAGAAGGACTCTTACCTTTCGGAAAAGCATAGGGCCGGTGGGCGGAGACCTTACCGGTGTTACATTCCCTTACGGCGGAGTGGTTGGAGCATGCGCAGAAGAACGCAAGGGAAAACTTGTTAATGATGCGGAAAACAGCCCTTATTTCTCAAATAAGGTTGATAAATCCAGCGGCTTTAGGACAAAATCCGTTATAGCCGTGCCGGTAATTGCTGATGGAAAGCTTTTAGGCATAATGGAATATATCAATTCTTTTGAGGGTTTTTTTAATACAGATGATTTTAAGGCAGCAGCGATAATGGCTGATTATATTGCTGTGAGCATAGCTTTCTCAAATAAAAAATAATGCTGGCCTGATTGCCAGCATTATTTTCCTGATTGCTTGTATAGAGCCGCAATGCGGCTTTATCCTTTTGTTTTTCTATTTCCTTATTTTTTTATGCCCTTTTTCGGGCATATAGTTGCCAGACTGCATTCTGTGCACAATGGCTTTCTGGCATCGCAAGGCCCTCTCCCATGCAGTATGAGCGCATGGGAGAACCATATCCACTCTGATTGCGGAATTATTTTTATAAGGCCCTGTTCAATTTTCTCCGGGTCGGTTTCTTCTGTTAGCCCAAGGCGGAAAGCAAGTCTTTTCACATGAGTGTCCACTACTATTCCGCTAGCTATGCCATAGCCTGTGCCTAAAATAACATTAGCTGTTTTGCCGGCAACGCCGCGCAATGTCATGAGTTTTGCCTTGTCCTTTGGGATTTCCCCGCCATAATTTTCCATAATGGAGCGGCTCGCCTCTTTTAAGGACAGGGCCTTGCTGCGGAAAAAACCCGTAGGGCGTATTATTTCCTCAATTTTTTCTATTGGAGCTGCTGCCATGGCAGCAGCGTCTGGAAATGATGAAAATAATATGGGTGTTATTTTATTTACCCTTTCATCTGTGCATTGGGCTGAAAGTATAGTGGCTGCAAGCAGCTCAAATACATTCTTGTGATTAAGTTCGCAGCCCGCATTCGGATATTCTTTTTTCAAAGCTTTTATGATTTCTTCTGCCTTGTTTCCCGGTATGGGCGGTTTATTTTTGTTAGGGGCGTTCCTTATTACTCTGTTCCCCGGCTCGCTCAGGCGGCCATGTTTAAAGAAATGTTTAGTGAAAACTGTGCCGCAATGGAATGATTTTCCGTTTGGAAGAACAGTGCCATTGTGCAGTTTGGAGAAAGGTATGCCGAATTTTTCTTCGCAGGAGACAATGCGCACATTATTTGTGGACTGCGTGGCCTCTATTATTTTCCCTTCCCCGAGATAAAGCATTACATGGCCTATTCTGTTTGGCATGAAGGTGTCAGAAAGGAACATCAGGTCTGCCGGTTTTAGAGATCCCGGCTCAATTGTTTCAGAAGCCAGAAACTGCCCGTGCGCATTGCGGGGCAAGTTTATGCCCCATGCGCGGTAGGAAATATTTGCCAGACCGGAGCAGTCTATTCCCCATGCGCTGCGGCCTCCCCATACATAAGGATCTCCGAGGAAGGTTTTTGCTGTTTCAAGTATGTTTTTCCTTAAAGATGATATATTTTCTTTTGAGATTTTTTCTATTTTCCTGGTTTTGCCAGAAATCGGATATGGCAGCTTAGTCCCAAGTGAAAGGCTTGTTTTTTCTTGAAGGGGCTGGCAGGCAGGGCCGGAAATTATGCCGTTTGCCATAATTTGCTTTCTTGATACAATGTGCGAAGGATTAGCGGCTATGCCAAGGCGCAAGTCTTCTGCTTTAATCCAGCCTTCATAATGAGGCAGCAGTTTTAGGCCGCATTGCGTTTCGCTCTTTTGTTCCAGTGTTTTTATGAAAGCCCATTCGCCGCTGGTTTTAATTGCTTCAACAGGCTCATTGAAAAGAAGCTGTGTCTCTATTAATTCTTTTTTTTCTTTTTCTGTGCCGCTGAGAGGGGGCTTTCTATAAAGCTCTGAAACGCTTGCTCTTACATTTAACAAAGCTCCTATATTGCTGGTTATGACATAGCAAAGGCCCCGCTTCGTGCCTAGCCATGCCTTTTCAAATGCCCTGAAAGGATAAATTTTTTCGGCTTCCGCGTCTGATGGGGATGCGGGATCATTTACTGCTATATCTCCATTTTCATTGAAGCCCTTTATTAGCATAAAATGCCCTGCTGTTTTTTTCAGATAGAAGCCCGGGAGCTCATTTTCGCCAAAGGTGAGGCTTGCGCATATGGGAATGCCTTTTTCTATTAGGGCCTTTGCTTCCTCAATGCTGTTAAGCCGGGTGGTGAAAGCGTATGCCCCGGCTGCGCCGCAGCCTGCTGTGTTCAGAAACCAGTTTCCGCATATATCAGCTGTTTCGTCATGCGTGATTTTTTCAAAGTCTGCCGCAGATACGGTAATGCCTGCTTCATTTAATGCCATGCAGCAGCATACAGGGCTGCATATCCTGCCCGCTCTGTCTGTTGGCTGCGTGAACTGGCTGGCAGGCGGTATTGGCAATATTTTAGTTTGCAG
>JAILAB010000037.1 GCA_024681855.1 Elusimicrobiales bacterium | reverse complement strand
TGGCTTGCCACTGGCTTTGGCGTATGCGCAGCGGAGCTTGTTAAGGAAAAAAAATTCGGATATATGGCATCATTCCGCAATTTTGGCTTTACCGCTGTAAAGCTGGAGGATGCCGTAGGCCAGCTGCATCTGGTCTCTCCGGATTCGCAGGAAGTGCGCGCTGCCGCTGCCGTAGGCACCTGTTTCGGCAATTCCTCTATGGTAAAGCCATTTTAATATAAAGGCTTTCTTTGTCATGAGAGGCGGCAGCTTCATATATAAGCTGTAAGAAAATTTGAGATACCCGAAAGCAATATTTAAAGAATCTTTGCGAAGAATGGAATATTTATAAAACAGAAAGCGAGGCTGCGTAAACTTATGTCGTCTGAATTTTTGTATGGAATAAATACAGCTGAAGAAATTATAACTGCCGACAGAAGGCGTATATTGCGTTTAGTTATTTCCAGCCGGGAAAAAAATCAGCGCATCAATAAGCTGGCCGCCGCTGCGCGAGGCTTAGGCATACGCCCTGAATTCATGGATCCTAAAAAAATGGATCGCATTGCTGGCGGCGGAAATCATCAGGGCATAATTATTGAAGCAGAACCTCCTGCTAAGCTTACATTGGAAGAGGCCTTAGCTAGGGCAGATCAAAACAGACATGTGGTATGGGCTGCTTTAGATGGCATAACAGATCCTATGAATCTTGGAGCTATAATACGTTCTGCCGCATGTTTTGGCGTATCAGTAATACTTCTGCCAGAGAGAAGGAGCGCAAAATTGTCTGCGGCAGCGCAGAAAGCTGCTTCCGGCGCTGCTGAACATGTGGATGTCATTGAGATAACAAATCTGAATCAGACCATGCTTAAGCTGAAAGAAAAAGGATTTTGGATATATGGCCTTGATATGGATGGCCAGCCTTTGCCAAATGTGGATTTTTCTTATCCTGCTTTAATAACAGTAGGTTCTGAAGGCAACGGAATCCGTGAAAAAACAGTCAGCCATTGCGATGTGATTGTTTCTATCCCCCAGAAGGGGGGGGTGCAAAGCCTTAACGCAGGCATTGCATCTGCCATAGCTTTTTACGAGGCATCAAAAAAAATATAGAAGATCTTATATAATGCTGGGCTGAGTAAAAAGTATCGTATTAAAGCTAGAATACGTCTATCTCATATCCCTGTTTCATTGCGCTAATGCTGCTGGGAGCTGCTTTTCCGGGCGGCACCCAGCCAGGCCCGGCAGGCTCCATGACAACATATTTTTGGCCATTATAAGTTACGGTCTCGTCTCCTTGTTCTGGAGTAAGGCTTGCAGCCAAAAAATAATGACCAGGTACTTTTATTCCTATTATCTTTATTGATGGCCAGTAGGAAAGCAGTGTCGCAACAAGAAGGGATTTTGTGTCACAGTCTCCATGTCCCTCCACGATAGCATGAATTGGAAGGTATACGCCCAGATAATTCTGCTGTCCGTTTTTTTTCTTCATGGGTGTTGCTGCATATCTTATTGCTGTCTGGGCCATAGCCAAAGCTGCGCCTGCTATGTCTCTGTTGCTGTATTTATGTGCAGTTGCTTCTTTTCTTAGATCAGCCGCCAGAGTCTGTATGCTTTCTTTTTCTCTTCTTGCCAGGTTAGGCATGTCAGGATATATTTTGTAAGTTTTTGGATCCAGCTTAATGCCGCGCTGCGCAAAAAATTCTATTGCTTTAGGCATGCAGGGCTGGGGAATGTTTAAGGAATCTATGCCATTATTTTGCATGCTCACTGCGTCTCTCTTGTCTGAACCGAAAGATGATGTGAATGTGTCGCACAGAGATTTTAATTCTATGTCCCTGTATCCGTACTTAGTTATTGCCCTGTCATACTCGGATTCATATATGGAAAAATGCAGTTTTAACTTATCATTGTTGAAATTGTTAAAGCAGAGCGTAACATAATGCCGCATGCTTTTCTTCTTGGCAGAATGAGGAATGCAAACGTCTTCTGTATTTTCTTCTGTTTCTTTATCTGTTTTTTTTATTCTTCCAAAAAAATCATTGATTTTTGTTCCTTCAGGAGCATAATTTTCTACTACCGATTGACAAGAAAATAAGCTCTTTTTGCCTTGCTTTGGATTAAGCTTAGGCTTTGTCTTTTCAAAATCATCGGAATCATCATAATCATCTTTATGAACTGGAGGGCGAGACTTGTGCATCTCTGGCATTTGCTCCATTCCGCTTATTTTTATGGCTTGTTCTGGTGCAATGATTTTGATTTCAGCGGCAGAAAGTCTTTCTGCCGCTGAAATCAATGCAGATATGGCGATAATTAATATATATTTTTTTCTCATTCCATTATCTCTATTTGCCCTATTGACGGCTGAGGCACCATTGCTTTGGAAATTATATCAATGCCGTAGCTAATGTAAGTTGAGGCTACTAAAACTACGCATGATAGCAGTATTCCCACGGCGATATTTCCATTCTTAAGCTCATCGCTGGCATTAATCCTTGGCCGCAGCATTTTACCGAATAGCCGCAGCGTTATAGAAATGGTCAGCATAGCTAAAATTAGTGTAAGGACTATGTGCGCAATAGAGATAAGCCCCAGCTGAAAAGCATTTATCGTATAGTCGCTAGGAGAATATGCATACATTTTTACCATTGTTCCCACAGAACCGAAGGTTTTGTGCAGCATCATTGATGCGCAATACACATTTGTGCTTACGAGAATCCCTACCGCAATATTTCCTTTTTTTATGGATTCCTCCATGTTGAAGTCTGGGTTGGCTTTTATAAAAGCCCTGTATGTGTAGTATATGACGAAACCTGCCATTACTACGCTTAGAATAAATTGCGTTCCGCTGATTAATATCCTTGTTAACATTGTTTTTCTCCTTTTTAAATTTTTGCTTTAGAAAAATGGCTCTATCTTATAATTGTCATTCCTTGATAAAATTCTCTTGGTTGATTCTGCTATGGAACCGGGCGGAAGCCATGCCGGGCCCGCCGGCTCCAAAAGCACATACTCTATGTTCTTATATCTTATAAATGCATCTCCTTTTGCCGGCATGCGGCGCACTGCCATCAGATAATGCCCTGGTACAGAAACTCCCACCATTTTAATATTATTCCAATTAGAAAGTATTGAGGCAACAAGGGCAGTTTTAGTGTCGCAGTCGCCCCATCCTGTCAGCAGAGTCCTGAAAGGAGGGAATATTCCGGCTATATGAACTCCATTGCTTTCCACGAGGGGAGGTATTTTATATAGTATGGCGGTCTGAACTAGAGATAGGGCTGCTCCTATTATTTCATCAGAGCCATATCCTTTTTCTTCAGCAGCGGCATTTAAGTCTCTTGCTATGCTTTTTACAAGCGTTTTGTTCTTTTTTACTATGACAGGAACATTAGGTTCTATTGTTTTAGTAGAGGCAATTAGAGATAGACCCCTGGAATGAAGCAAAGCTCTTATTTTTGCGTCATAATCTCCGTCTGCTACCTGTATGGCCCTTTTTGCTGCTGCTTCTCCGTTTGGAATGTTTTCATTCCATATTTTCTGTCTTTCTTCCTTATGTTTGTTTTGAAGACTGTTAAGTTCTGAGGAGCGGTATCCGTATTTTAACACAAGCCTTTGATATTCAGACTCTTCCATTGAGTAATCTATTGTGAAAACATCTTTTCGGAAAGTTGTAAATTTATAAAAAGCATTGAGGAGAGATCCGTCTTTGTATATTCTCTGCGCAGTGCCGCTTTCAATTCTGGAATCGGTGCGCTGTTCGTTATGCCTTTCATTGACATGATGGTATGCCTTATATTTGTCAGCGCTTGTCTTGCCGGTCGGGCTGAATCTCTTGAATGTCGGTTTTAATTTGGGATTAGCGGTATTTCTATTAAGATTTTTTGAGCCCCTCATGCTTTCAGAAACAGAATCTTCATCCTCCTCGTCATCTTCATCCTCCTCGTCATCTTCATCATCTTCGTTGTATTCACTGTATGATGCTGCATACTGTATGTCAGTCTGTCCGTTTTTGTTTATAATTAGCAGTTTTTCCCATTTTAATTCTAATGACATTGATATTAATAGGCAAAATGCTGCTATTCCCAATGATTTTAGTTCTGTTTTTGTCATATTCCAAATTCTTCTTTTATATACTCCTTAACCTGAATCATTTTTTCTCTTATCTTATCTTTTAAGGAAGCTGGAGATATAATCCTTATTTCTGGAAGCCATTGCAATATAAGGGGGAGAACTTCCATTGCGTGAGAAATTTTTGCCCTTACTCTTATTTTATCCTGGTTTGAAACAGATATTTCCTGCTCTGGAAGAACATTCTTGCAGCGGAAAAAATCCGCTGCCTGTCCGCAAGCTTCCAGCTCTATCGTCTTTTTTTCATTGGTATTTACTCCCCATATTGAAGTTGCTGTTTTAAGGCTTGACTGCAAGGTTTTAATTTCATGAATATGGAAATCCTTCTCAAGAACTTCTAGTTTCTGTATCCTGTCAAGCCTGTACTTAAGCAGTATGTCTTTTTTTGTAGGCACAGCCAAGAGATAGAAAAAAGTGTCGCTCGTTAGAATTTTAAGCGGCTTGAGAATAAATTCTTTCAGCCCTGCCTTTCCGGGATAGAGTATCTTTATATATTTTCTGTTTCTCACAGCATAAGAAAGCTCATCGTAGGTGTTTTTTAAAATAGGAGTAAGTCCTTTAGTGTTTATGTCATATAACAGAGGATCGGCATCTGTGCCGGCTGTTATTCTGGAGAATATGCTGTTGAATGCTTCTGTTATATGACCTCCCATAGATGCAAGTTTGTCCCGCATCATTATAAGCACATAGATCTGATCGTCAGTAAGCCTCATCTGTTTTAATGACGTGCCTGGCGCAAAAGAGTATGTCCCTCTCTTTTCGCTAATCAAATTAAACCCGGTAAGATTTATTCTTTCTATGTCTCTTTGGACTGAACGCGGAGACACGTTAAATTCTTCTGCGAGTTCTCTTGTGTTAACAGGCCCGGAGTTTAATCGGTTTAATATATTGAGTATTCTGTAGTACTTTTTGTCGCCTTCACTTATTTCAGACATTTGTGAATCTCCATGCGCAAATCTCTGCATATTTAGTATATCAAAATATAGGGATAATTATAATTGTTATTAAAATTTAGCACATTACAGTTTTAGGCTTTGTTATACATAAGGATTGATAGCAAAAACATAATGTGTCATTACAGGGAACAGCGGCAAAGAAATATAAAAATGACATTTTAAGTACTATTCCTAAAGCAGATTGCTTCGCCAGCGCAATGAAATAATGTGTGCTTTTTTTACTCCTTTTATAATCCCTGTATTTCTTAAAGTGTATATGTTATTTACTCTTTAGGAGTATATAATGAAATACCCATTAGCTGCTCTTGATTATTTAAATTTTCAAATTCTCTTTTAATTTGCTATTTTTAAATTAGATAAAATCCTATGTTTCATCAAAGGATAATTCCGAAATAATTGCGTTTTTGCTTAACCTGCATTAATCATGAACGGAATTTATCGTCGGGAAATATAAATCTTGACTAAAACTTTTCTTTTTTTGCATAATATAGGTAATGCGGGCGTAGTTCAATGGCAGAACGTCAGCCTTCCAAGCTGATCATGTGGGTTCGATTCCCATCGCCCGCTAGCGGATTTTATCCGCTGGGGTAGCTCAGATGGTAGAGCATTCCCTTGGTAAGGGAAAGGTCGTGGGTTCAATTCCCGTCCCCAGCTTAAATTTTATATAAAAAATTCGTTAAAAAAGGAATAAAAAACTATGGCAAAAGAGAAGTATGAGAGAAAGAAACCCCATGTGAACGTAGGCACAATCGGACACGTGGACCACGGCAAATCAACCCTGACGACGGCGCTGCTGAAAATACAGTCAGACAAGGGTCTTGCAAAATTTAAATCGTA
>JAILAB010000024.1 GCA_024681855.1 Elusimicrobiales bacterium | reverse complement strand
GCGTATTTAAGCATTTCCCCATTGGTAAACTTGCCTGTATAAAGTGAACCGTTCATATCATAGATGCCGGCAAGCAGCAGCTCATTGTCGTCATTGTATACTTTAATATCTGCAGTTAATGAAGGCATAGGATTGGCAGCGGTATTAAATAGCTGCATGTTAACATTAACATCTCCATAAGTAACATCTGGGTCCGGATCCTCATAATATGAAGTATTGCCACCTTTATATGATGATAATGTACCGCCCCAGCTGAAAGATGCTTTATCTCCATCCGGTTCCATTGCGTAATATGATGACCCTGTGTCTCCATCCGGATAAGCGGCATATTTTGTGTCATTGTTCTCCGCAGATGTGATTTTCAAATATGTGTTTTGAAAGTATTGATCTATAAAGTTTACAACAGTTCCGAACAGCAATCCTCTTTTTATTGTGCTTCCGTCATTTTTTGTGCCGCTTATCTCGGATCTTGTCTGATATGACGCACGGCTTATTCCTAAATATGGCAGTTCTGCATATAATAATGCTTTTTTAGAATTTTCAGTTGTGTCCGATATTGCTTTTTCCTGGCTGCCCTGCATTATATCAGAATTTGCGGAATCGGTAATATTCTGTTTGTTTTCTTTATCAGCCGCTTCCTCTTTTTTATCTGCATCATTCTGGCCGCTTTTATCATTCAGTTCTTCGCCGTCTTCTTCCAATTCAGCTTTGGTTTCAGCTTTTATGCCTTTATTGTTTTTTCCGACAGTTTTCGGTTTATAACCCAACAGCCCGTTTAGTTCTGCCAGCTCTTTCTGCATCATTCTGGGCTTTGACACATATCCTTCCGGTGAAACTGTTGTTCCTTCTCCCGGAGTGTTTATATACTGCTGACTGGCTGATGTGCTGTTTTTTGAAAACCAGCTTTTCTGATCCCCTGATACAATTATGGCGCCGGGTCTTTCTCCAGCATTGTTTTTTACTCCAGGGCCAGCCAGTATGACCGTTGAGCCTTCTGGCCCTGTGCGCCCGGCTACTATAGTGCCGCGTATGCCTATATTCCCCGCCTGTATTTTTACATTCATATTTGATGGGTCATGCCTGGCTATTTTGCCCGTTATGAAACGAAATACTCCCTTTGCCACTTTAGCTGATACCTTGCCCTTGTCATTGGAGGGGTCGTATACAAATTCATCAAGTACCATATCGCTGTTTGGCCCAAGCGTGAATATGGTTTCATCTAAAAGCATTATTTGAAGACTGCCTGTTTTGCCTGTAACTATTCTGTCGTTAAGATAAATATCCATGCCGCTTTTAAGGCGTATGCGTTTTTCTCTTATTGATTGAACTGTGTCCTGTACGGAAGCAGCAACGCCTATCTTTATCTGTTCAGCTGCAATGCTTTCAATATGTGTTGCAAACAGTAATGTACATGCCATTAAAAATATAGATATTTTGTTTTTCATAATTTTTTCACTTAAACCATACATCATAGCGTTTTTTTAGATTAAAGCCTGAACTGCCGCTTAAATTAAAGCGGCAGTTTCCAGCTTGCTGTACACGAACCCTTATGGTTAGTGTATGTATAAGACTGTATATTGGAATCATTGTGATAATACTCATATCCAATGTTCATTGATATATCCTTATATAATGGAAAACCTAATACAAGAGATGCTCTGGAGGATGTGTCTTTCCTTTTTTTCCCTGCGGCCTGAAGGAAAATATTTGCAAAGGAATTCTCTCCCTTTTTTTTGTATTTTTCTTCAGAAACGGAGAAGGATGTCATAAGATAAGTGTTTTTCCCTAAAAGCCAGAAATGTTTTAAAGCTGCCTCCATAATGCTGCTGTCATATGCATCTGTTTTTGCATCCTTTATTATTCCTGTGCCTTGAGCCTCAATAGTCATTTTGGGAGTTAAAATCCTTCGCAGGCCAAGAGTTAAAGATGTTGTATAAGAGTTTCTTTCGCTATTGTTTTTATAGCTAAGGGAGTTTTCATATTTCTGATTAAGATATTTTCCTTCCGCATAAGCAGAAATTTTTTTACTAATAAAATGATTTGATCTCAGGGCTGCTCCTGCAGTATCCATATATGAGTTGCCATCCAGTTTTATATTGTTATATATGATTTGCGGGCTAAGCGTAAAAATGCGGCTGTTTAAGTTAAAACCAGCCTTCCCGGAAATTATTCCCATGTCTAAAGAGGATATGTCAGACTGCCTGCTCATATAGTAAGATCCCCCGGCAAAAAAAGAATGCTTTTTTTTCCGGCCTAGTTTTCTTTCCATGTCCAGATATGCTGAGAAAGTATATGAAGTGTCTTTTTGCTCTTCTCCCTGAAATTTGAGCATGGATCCGTTGGGATATATAATAGTTTCGTCTTCCGGAAAAGCATTGCGGTTGGTATCATAGTTTATGCCCGCAGACAGCTGGCCACTCCAGGTGGTTTTCTTTTCCCTTTGTTCAATCATTTTTTTCAGTATGTCATATTCTATTCTTGATTTCTCCGGTAGGGCTCTTTTATCTATTTTAGAGAGTTCTTCCTTTGTTTCAGTCATATTGTCCAGCCGGTATAATACTGCTGCGTACAGAAGGCGCACTTCTTCCAGCCTGGGGTTTATCCTTAACATTCTTTCCAGTGTGGCTGATGCGCCTTTTATGTCCCCTTGCCTTATCTGTGTTTTCGCATACGCCATGTTCAGCTTAATATTGTCAGGATCTTTCATTACCTGCTCAAAGGTTATGTCCTGGCCTCTTGACATATCATTTGCCAGCATAACCGCTTTCTGGAATTTGCGCTTCTTCTCCGCTTTGTTTTGCGAGCTTGAGGAAGATACTATATCATGCCATGTGGCATTTCCAGATGACTCGTTTTCCGCTTTGGCATTTTCAGATATGCCTAAAAGAAAAACGAAAGCTAAAATAAAAGTTAAAAATCTCATTCTGTCAGACCGTTTCAAAACTTAACTGACTATATTATAGAAAAATAAAAGATATATAGAAATAAGCCGGCTGTCATGCCTAATGCTAAAATGTTAATATAAGTACTGAGCCTTAATATGGGCTGAATTTACTGTCTTTTGCTCTATTAGGCCATGCCTTTTTTGCGCTGCGCTAATTTAAATTAGATTATTCCGCTGCGAAGAACGTTTTATGAAGACTATTTTTCTGAAAATTACAGCTTTTTTTAAAAGAATGGGAGAAGGACGTGTTTCTGGAACTCAATATGCCATTCCTTTTATGATACTTGCCGGGCTGCTGTCTGCGCGCATTTCTTTTCCTCAATATGCGGAGGAGATTCAGCATAGGGTTTTTGATATGTTTCAGCGCATAAAGCCTAGGGAATACCAGCCTGTCCCTGTGCATATAATAGACATAGATGATGCCAGTCTTGAAAAATATGGCCAGTGGCCATGGCCGCGCACGCTGCTGGCTGAGCTTGTGCGCAAGCTCAGCGCAAATGGCGCAGCAGTAATAGCTTTTGACTCCGTGTTTGCGGAAAAAGACAGGCATTCCCCTGATGCCGCAATGCTTTCATGGCCAGACTTTCCTGAAAAAGCGCAGCTGCGCAAAGCAATTGCCCGCATGCCTGACAATGATTCTGTTTTCGCTAAGTCTTTGAAAGACTCTAATGCTATTTTGGGTTTTTCACTTACCAGCGAATTTAAAGATTCCCATAGTCCTGCCGTGAAAGCTTTTTATGCCTTTAGCGGTGAGGAACAGCCTGAGTATGTGGCAGATTTTTCCGGAGCTACGCTTAATCTGCCTGTTTTGGAGAAAGCAGCTGCAGGCAACGGCAGCTTTACATTTATTTCTGAAGCGGATGGCGTGATAAGGCAAGTTCCTCTGGTTATGAGAAAAAATGGGGCTTATGTTCCATCGCTTTCTGCGGAAGCCTTGCGCGTTGCTCAGGGAGCTAAAGGATATACCATTAAGTTTTCCGGCGGTTCTGGCGAGGGCGGCGGGCATACCGGAATAAGCCGCATAAAGATAGGCCATGCTGACATTCCGACCGATGCCTGGGGCAGCATATGGGTTTATTTCACCAAGAAAGCTCCGGGCCGCATGATTTCAGCTAAAGAAATTCTTGACGGCAGCGTAAATGCGGAGATTTTGGAAGGCACAATCAACATAATAGGCACTAGCGCGGCTGGCCTTAAAGATTTGAGGGTAACTCCCTTGGATCCTGTGCTGCCGGGAGTTGAGGTTCATGCGAATGTCATTGAGCAGGCCTTGCTTGATGAATACCTTCTTCGCCCTGACTGGGCAGACGGAGCCGAATTGATATACACAGCCGCGGCCGGCATACTGCTGGTTCTTCTTCTTCCTGTCATGGGGGCGCTTGCCAGCTCTCTGTTCATCATTTTCGCAGTGGCTGCCGTAGCCCTTGTATCATGGTATTTGTTTTCTTCTTATGGATTTCTCATAGACCCTGTATGCCCTTCCGCTGCCGTAGCCGCAGCCGGGATTTCTTCATTAGCGATAGGCTATCTTAAAACGGAAACTGAAAAAAAATACGTGCGCGCGGCATTTAGCCATTATATGCATCCTAAAATGGTAGAAGAACTGGCCAAAAGCCCCGAAAAGCTCAAGCTTGGCGGCGAAATGCGCAATATGACAATCCTTTTTTGCGACATAAGGGGATTTACTACCATTTCTGAACAATATGATTCCGTAGGGCTTACCAAAGTGATAAACCGTTTCCTTACGCCCATGACTTCAGTCATAATGGAAAGAAAAGGCTGCATAGACAAATACATAGGCGACTGCATAATGGCTTTCTGGAATGCTCCAATAGATGACAGCAGTCATATTGCAAATGCCTGCGAATCCGCACTTGTCATGCAGGAAGAGCTGGCCAAACTGAACATAAAGTGGAAAGAGGAAGCAGAAAAGAACGGCACAAAATATTTGCCGATAAACATAGGAGTAGGGCTTAACACGGATGACTGCTGCGTGGGAAATTTGGGCTCTGACCAGCGCTTTAACTATTCTGTGCTTGGCGATGGCGTGAACCTGGCTTCCCGCCTTGAAGGCCAGAGCAAAAACTATGGCGTGAAAATTGTTATAGGCCCGAAGACTCATGACGGGGCGGAAGGCTTTGCCATGCTGGAGCTTGACCTGATAAAAGTGAAGGGAAAAACACGCCCGGTAAACATATTTGCGCTGCTTGGCCGCGCTGATGTCGCTGAAAGCCAGGAATTTATAGCGCTTAAAGAGAATCATGACAATATGATGAGAGCTTACCGCTCCGCTGATTTTGAATCCGCTGAAAAATTTCTTGAGCTGTGCAGAAACAATCCGTACGGCCTTGAAAAACTGTATGATTTATATGCTTCGCGCATTGCCTCATTCCGTGAGAATCCTCCTGAACCAGACTGGGACGGCACATATACGGCTACATCAAAATAATATTTATTTTGCTATATAAGCTGGCCGCAAAAATAATTTTTATTGCGGAATATGATTCATGCTGCCATAAATAATGGAACTGCGGCTGTTTGTATTGATAAACTTAAAGCCATATTATCTAAATTGCTAAAATATATATTAGCCGCAATTACGGCAGGAGATATTTATATGAAAAGAAAAGACCTTGTAAAATATATCCTTAGCAAAGGCTGCGTGCTTTCCCGCGAAGGGGGAAAATACTCTGTTTTTTCAAATCCTGCCACCAAAAAGGAAATTCCCCTTACCAGACATCCTGAAGTGCCTGATTTTTCTGCCAGGAAAATATGCAGGGAACTGGGCATAGAGCTGCCTTTATAGAGATATGGAAAGCAAAACATTCATAATAGAATGTCCTTGCTGCGGGGAAAGACTGGAAATTGACAGGCATTCCGGTAAAATAACGAAGCGCTGGCAAAAACCTGAAATTTCCGCTGGCGAAGACATTATGCAGGCTGCCATTAGGAAAATGGATGAAGAGAAAGCCAGGCTTGATTCATATTTTGCTTCAGCAGGCTCAAATATGAAAGACAGGGAAAAGGAACTGGCCGATTTATTTGAGAAAGAAAAAAAGAAAATTGCGGAATCCGGCGATATTTCCCGCCCTGAAAGCCCTTTTGACCTTGATTGAGTAATTTTTGCCAGATTTTTTCAGCACCTTTATAAGCCGATAATTACTGTTTTTGCCAGCTGATTATAAGGCTGCCATGGGGCTTTTATCCGCCCTGCTATAAAGATAAAAGTTTTTTGTATTCTTTCTTGTTATAAAAATAATATAATTAAAAGAAGCCTTCCTTTTTTTGAGGCGAAGATTTATTTTTTGGAGAAGCAAAATGGCAGTGCAGAAAGGCATGAGACAGTTTTTTTTCTGGATTATAACCTTTGTTCTTCTTATTGCTATTTACAGCAATATGAAAACGGCAGAAAAAGTTCAGGAAATACCATATTCAGAATTTAAACAGTCTGTTTACAGCAAAAGCGTCAGCAAGGTCAAAATTGGCGCGGACTCAATAGACGGGGAAAGAATTGCCCCAGATGGAAAAATGCAGCGTTTCCACACAGTGCCTATTTCTGATTCAACGCTATTGAAAGACTTAGAGGCCGCCGGAATTAAAGAATATTCAGCCTCGCCTGACCGCAGCTGGGTAGCCTCCATTCTTTTAAACATAGGCTGGATACTTCTGTTTGTGCTTATATGGTATTTCATATTTGTGCGGCAGGTGCGCGGCGGCGGCAAGGAGGCCATGGATTTCGGCAAATCCCGCGCGCAGATGCAGGATTTGAAAAAGAACAAAATCCGCTTTAAAGATGTCGCAGGATGCGATGAGACAAAAGAAGAGCTGAAAGATTTGGTTGATTATCTGAAAAATCCTAAAAAATATCAGCAGCTTGGAGGCATATTGCCTAAAGGCGTGCTGCTTTTTGGCCCTCCTGGAACCGGAAAGACACTGCTTGCCAAAGCGGTGGCAGGCGAAGCGGGAGTTCCTTTTTTCACATCTTCAGGGTCAGAATTCGTGGAAATGTTCGTAGGCGTGGGCGCAAGCCGAGTGCGGGATCTTTTCGCTCGTGCCAAAAAGAATGCGCCAGCAATTGTTTTCATTGACGAGCTTGATGCTGTGGGCCGTTCACGCTTCGCCGGCATAGGCGGCGGCCATGATGAGCGCGAGCAGACTCTCAATCAGATTCTGGTGGAACTTGATGGCTTTGAATCCAAAGAAGGCATAATTCTTATAGGCGCAACTAATCGCCCTGATGTTTTGGATACCGCTTTGCTTCGCCCGGGCCGCTTTGACAGACGCATAAGCGTGCCGGTGCCGGATGTTAAAGGCAGGCTGGAAGTGCTTAAAGTCCATGCCAAAAAGATAAAGCTAAGCCAAGAAGCAGACTTGCATATTGTCGCTAAAAACACTCCCGGATGCGCAGGAGCAGACTTGGCTAACATAATCAATGAGGCAGCCATACTTGCCGCAAAGAAAAACAAGAAATCCGTGGAGCAGGATGATCTTGAGGAGTCTATTGAGAAAATGATAGCCGGCCCTCAGCGCCGCTCTAGGATAATGTCGGAAAAAACAAAAAAAGTCATTGCTTATCACGAGGGGGGCCATGCCCTTATAGCCAAGCTTATTCCAGGCTGCGACCCTGTACATAAGATAACGATTGTCTCTCGCGGCGATGCCTTGGGATATACCTTGCAGATGCCGGAAGAGGACAAATACCTTGTTTCCAAAGATGATTTGCTTAATACTCTTTGCGTCATGCTTGGAGGCCGCGCGGCAGAAGACATTGTGTTTAAGGAAATAACGACAGGCGCGCAAAATGACATTTCGAGAGTTTCCGCCTATGCGCATAAAATGGTTTTGGAATATGGCATGAGCGAAAAAATAGGTCCTCTGGCCTTGCAGAAAGGCCAATCCGAAGTGTTCCTTGGCCGCGACATAGTGAATCAGCCGGGATATTCAGAGGAAACGGCAAAAATAGTTGATGATGAGATAAAAGGCATTGTTCATGCCTGCTATGAGCGCGCTAAGAATCTCCTCTCCGAAAACCGCAATCTGCTTGACAAGCTGGCAGAGCGGCTTATTGAAAAAGAAACAGTTTCCGGGGAGGAGCTGGATTGGATGATACAGGGGCTTGATCCTGACGAGGAGCTTGCCAAGAAGAAAGCAGAGCTTGAAGCCAAGCGCAAGGCCGCAAGGGAAGCTAGGAAAAAAGCGGAAGCAGAAAAAGCTGCCGCCAAAGCAAAGGCCTCTGCGGAAGCATTAGCTGCTGAAAACAAATCGGGAGAAAAAACTGATGAAATTTCCAGCATGCTTCCTGACAGTGGAAAAGAAGCCGATAGCGGCAGCGGTAGCTCTGAAAAAGCTGAGCCTATAGCTGCTGCGGATGATACTTCTGAGCCCGAAATGAAAGACAGCCAGGCGGAGGACGGAAGCAAGCCGGAGAAAAAATAAAAATGTTCAGTTTCCTTATAGGCCTTGCTGATATTTTCCTTATTTATTTTATCTATTATCGCGTTCTTCTGCTTTTTGCTGGCTCTAGGACAAATAAAGTAATCTGGGGGCTTTTGGGTTTAGCCGTAATAACGGTTATAGCTCAGATAATGAACCTTACCGCTACGGCTTGGATAATGCAGAAATTATGGGTGGCTGGAACGCTTGCCGTTGTTATAGTGTTCCAGCCTGAAATACGCCGTGGGCTTATGACATTCGGCACTGGCTTTTCTAAGCTGGGAATGGCCGCAAATCCCTTGGGAAGAATAAGGGCTATGGCTTCCAGCGATTATAGCTTTGTGCCTGCCATGATTGAGGCCATTAGAACAGCTTCTGAAGAAAGAACAGGAATGCTTATTGTCTTGGAGCAGGATCAGGGCTTGAAGGATATAATAGCGGAAGGAACTCCCATAGATGCCATTGTTACGAAAGAGCTTTTGCTTACAATTTTCTTTGATAAAACGCTTCTGCATGATGGCGCAGTGCTTATTTCCAATAACCGCATTGAGCTTGCGGCGGGAGTATTGCCGCTTACAGAGCAGAAGGAACTTTCAAAAGTGCTAGGCACAAGGCATCGCGCGGCCTTAGGCTTGAGCGAAAACTCTGATGCCATAATAATAGTGGTATCAGAAGAGACTGGCACTATTTCCATGGCTCGCAATGGCGTTTTGCAGCGCCTGCAAAGCGTTTCAGGCCTTGAAGCCAGACTTAATGATCTGTACCGCGCGCGCTCAAAAAAAACTCTATTGGAAAAGCCTGTAAATCCAAAGCAGATTCTTTCATATTTTTCATCACAGCAGGAAAAAGATACTTCTGATGAGGCTGACTGCCGGGGTAAATATAAACAGCCTGTTAATTTAAAATATATTCTGAAAGATTTTTTCTTAAATCCGCCTGAAATATTTAAAAATAACTGGAGGCTTAAGCTTCTCAGTTTTTCTTTATCCATAATAACTTATATTTATGTTAAAGGCCTCTGATATGAAAAAAGCGATAATTTATGCCCAAAACAATGGAATAAACTCCATGGCTTTTTTTAAAAAAGCTTTTGAAGAAGGCGCTGCAGCAGTGCAATGCGATATAAGGCGCACTCTTGACGGACAGTTCATCGCATTGCGGGACAGAACATTGTCCAGGCTTTGCGGCAGGGACTGGGTGGTAAGCGGAACTTCCTGGAACCATATAAGGAATCTTCCTGTAAGGACTGGCGAGCCTATTCCTCATCTTGATGACATACTTAAATATATTGTCCTGCATCCTGCATCAAAATTTTTCCTTGTCGCGGCTCTTAATACAGCGCAAGACATTGCTGACCTTGCTCATCAGGTAAGCAAGGCAGGCATACAGGATAAAGTTTGTATTACGGTGCCGTCCTCAAGGCTGTCTTTCATTTCCGCTGCCAAGAAATCTGTTAAGAATATTGGCACGGCTTTTTATTCTTCTTTTCCTAGCGGTTTGTTAGATAAGGCAATGCGCAGCGGCGCTGATAAGATATGCGTGCTGCCGGGCAGTTTTCCAGGAGGAAAAACAATGCTAAGGATTATGTCTTTTGCTTCATCTTTAGCGGATCAGGCCGCAGAGGCTGCGGCAGAGGGCATTGAAGTTTCCATTGGCACTGTTAATGGCCCTAATACATTGCGCCGCATTCTTGAAACGGGCGTTAAAGCCTTTTGGACTTCAGATGTTCAGATGGCTGTTAAGCTCATGAAATAGTTTATCGGTCTCTTATATTACATTTTCTTACAGCTGCTTTGCGGCGCGCCTGCCTTATATCTTTTTTCTTATCTCTTCTTTTATTGTTTCAGGATATGAGGCATGAGATGCTCCGGGCACTATAATGGTTCTGCTTTCTCCGGCAAAGCCTTTTATTAACATTGGAGGCATTATCTTATCCTTTCCCCCGGCATAGTGCATTGAATCAAATTTATCAAATGCGGCTTTATATTTATTTAAGTCTAGGGAATCTTTTAGCGGTGCTATTTTGTGATATGCTGTCCATGCCGGATGATCAAGGTTGCCGGATATTGTAATTATCTTTTTAATGTTTAAGTCATTATATAATGAAGCCGTAAGGCCTGCTATTTGCGCTCCGCCAGAAAAACCTACTAGCGTTGCCGGAGAATTTCCGGCTATTTTTTTTATCGCTTCAGCGATTGCGGCTACCGTTTCCTTTGAAAACCTTCCTGTGGTCCAGTGCAGCTGGCGGCATTTTTCATCTTTTACGAATTGGCATGGCCTTGCTATATAAGCCACATTGGCATTTTTGTCGCTAAAGGCAAGTTCTCTTAAAAATTTTCCTCTCGGAGTGGGATCTGATGTCGGATATCCGTAAGCATTAAAGGCATTGCCATCGCCTTCTATGTAAATTTTAAATGGAGCATTGTCATTCTGTATTTTATTCCATGAGGCAATTTTGAAAGAAGAAGTCTGTATTTCCTGATATGTGAAGCTTTCCGGAATACGGATGGAGGAACAGCCGCAAAGCATTATCAGCGTTAATGGGAAAAAAAATCTCATGAAAATATTTTAACAATTAGCATTCTAATTTGGCATAGCTGCCATGGGCAGAATATCTCATTTAGTTTGATAGCCAACTTATTATATAATAATTTTATATTATGAAGCTTTCTGTAATAATACCATCATATAATGAGCTGAAAACACTTCCTGAAGTGATTGAGGCCGTAACGGCTATTCCCATTGAAAAGGAAATAATAGTTGTTGATGACGGATCTAAAGATGGAACGAGAGAATGGCTTTCGGGATGCGTTTCTTCTGGAAAATGGCCATGCCTGCGCGTAATTAACCATGAAAAAAATCAGGGCAAGGGCGGAGCGCTCATAACAGGCTTTACGGAAGCCCAGGGACATTATGTTATTGTTCAGGATGCTGATTTGGAATATGATCCTTCGCAGATACCTGAACTTTTGCGTCCTCTTGAAGAAGGACAGGCTGATGCCGTGTTTGGCTCCAGACTGCTTGCCGGCGACAGAGAAATGTATAGCAGCCTTTATCTTAATGGCAATAAGTTTATGACTGCGGCTATAAATTTTCTCTTTGGCAGCAAATATACAGATTCTTATACTTGTTATAAGCTTTTTAAGACTTCAGACGCTAGAAAAATGAACCTTAAATCCCCTGGCTTTGAGATTGAGGCGGAAATGGCAGGCAAAGCTGCCTTAATGGGACTGAAGGTGATGGAACTTCCTGTAGACTATAAGCCCCGTTCTAGGGAGGAAGGAAAAAAAATTAACTATAAAGATGCGATTAAGGGGCTTCTGAAGGCTCTTTTCCTAAGGCTTACAATTAAAAAAGATTCTTTAAGCTGAGATAAAAAATAAATCATGTATCCTTCTTCTGCCCTGTATTTGATATGTCTTTTTGCAGCATTTGCTTCATCTGCATTATTTACCCCGCTTTTCCGCTTTATAGCTATAAAGCTTGGAGAGCTTGACAGGCCTACAGATATAAAGACACATAAAATTCCTACGCCGCTTCTTGGCGGGGCAGCAGTTTTTTTTTCTTTTTCTCTTGCCCTTATATGCATAAGACTGTTTACTTCATTTCCTACAGGCACGCTGCGTGACTTGCGCATAATTTTGGCCGGCGGACTGGGAATGTTCATTCTAGGCCTTATAGATGACTTTAAGAAGCCTTCAGGGCTTGGAGTGAAGACTAAGTTCTTTTTTCAGTTTTTAATTGCCGGATTTACTGTTTATTATGGATTCGGTATTAAATTTCTTACTCCTGAATATTTAGCCGCTGTCATAAGCGTTGTATGGATAGCCGGCGTATCCAATGCTATAAATCTTATAGATATAATGGACGGCTTGTCCTCTTCTCAAGTGGCCTTGTGTTCTTTAGGGTTTTTAATGATTTCCTTCCCTTCCGAAGCTGTTTATGTTAATTTTGCTTCAGCCGCGCTGGCTGGCGCTGCGCTCGGTTTTCTGCCATGGAATATGTCAGCTAAGCACAAAATATTTATGGGAGATTCAGGCAGCCTGGTATGCGGATATATTTTGTCGGTTATAGCTTTAGGCGCATCATATACAAATGTTAATCCTCTTGGCGTTTATGCGCCGCTGCTGGTTCTGGCGGTTCCTATTTTTGATACATTTTTCGTTTCAGTAATGCGCATGAGACGGGGAATGTCCCCATTCAAGGGAAGCAAAGATCATTTTGCTCTCAGGCTTGAGAAAGCCGGGCTTGCCAGGGGAAAAATTGTTCTTGTTACATCAGGCGCTACGCTGATTTTATGTTCCGCAGCTTGTGTTCTTACTCTTATTTCTCTCAAAGGAAGCATATTCCTTCTTTCCATAACATTGCTTTCAATTTATCTTGTCTCCGCGCAGCTTGCTAAAATAAATATTAACTGATAATCGCCTGACTGCTGAGCGCCCAGGTTTTATATGCAAGCGGATACTGGAAAATGCGGAAGCTGATTAGAACATTCCGTTATTCTTTTTAGATATTCCGGGAATTATGCTTTTTCGGCCATCTGTCGTATTCTGCTGGAGTTTCAATATTTCAGGGAATATCCTGTCAAATGCTGTGGCGACTGACGGGTCAAAGTCATTTCCGCTCTGTTTCATAATGAAATCATGGGCATCTTTCGGGTCCCATTTTGGCTTGTAAACTCTTTTCATGCATAAGGCATCAAACACGTCAGCTACGGAAACGATTCTTGCAAAAAGCGGTATTTCTTCGCCTTTAAGGCCATTCGGATATCCTTTGCCATTGTATTTTTCATGATGAGAAGCCGCAATCTTGCAGGCAGCCCGCAGCAGGTCGCTTTCAGCATTCGCTAATATTTTTGCGCCGTAAAGAGTGTGTTTCTTCATCTCTTCAAATTCATCATCAGTCAGTTTCCCGGGTTTCAGCAATATCGCATCCGCAATTCCTACCTTGCCTATGTCATGCAATGGGCTGGCATAGCGCACTATTTCAATATTTTCTTGCGTGAGTCCCATGCTTTGCGCTATCAGAGAGGAGTATTCGCTTATATGTCTTAGATGTATTGCGGTGTCTTGCTGGTCGCGGTATTCCGCTGTGGTGGCAAGCCTGTAAATTGTTTCAAGCTGTGATTCAGAAAGCCTCTGATAAAGCTTGGCATTCTCTATGGCAGAAGCGGCAAGCGAGCTTATCAGTTTCAGTATGCCCTCATCTTCATCAGTGAAAGCTCTTGTGAACTTATTTATTGCCTCAAAAACGCCTATTATTTTGCCGCTGATATTCTTTAATGGCGTGGCAAGTATGTTTTTTGTGGAGTATCCTGTAAGACGGTCCAGCTCTTTGCTAAATCTTGGATCTGAATAAGCATTAGGTATGTTTACGCTCATTCCAGAGGCGGCGACATGGCCTACGATGCCTGTCCCCAAAGGAACTCTCACTTCGGTATGCTGCAATCCTATTGCTATCTTTGACCACAGGGAATTAGTTTTTTTGTCGTATATGAACACACTGCATCTGTCGCAGCCTAATATGGTTTTAACCTGAACCGCAATTATCTCCAAAAGAGGATCAATTTTTGTTTCTTTTGATACCATGCTTCCGAAATTAGCAAGCAGTTTCATCTTTATTTCAAGTTCTCTTTCGCGTGGAGTAGAATTTTTATTCATTTTTTTTCTCTTTTAGTTAAATCTTTTGTGCTTCTTTTCCGTCATGTTTACATAGGAGCTGAAATGATAGGCTTTTGCAGCCGGATACCATGCCGGAAGTTCTGACTGCAGCTTAATCAGACAGCACGGGTCAGACATTATTATTGAACAGGCCTGTATGGAAGCTATGTTCTTCATTTTCTTTTCCCTGCTATAATCCAGCAGCTCTTGAGGAACTGATATATTGTGTTTTCTTCCGCCGCAACAGGCCATGCTTTCAGGCAAATCGCGAAAAGACCTTCCGGCAAAATGCTTTATTAGGCTGTATGGCATGTCATGTATCTGCTGCTTATATGCTGCGGAGCAGGAATCTTGCCAGCATACTGTTCTGCCGTCTGCTTCGGCGCAGTTTTCAAGTTTTTGGAATTGGCTTATTTTCAACACTTCGGCAATATCTCTTACTGAACCGGCAAATTCCCTAGCCCTGCGCCGCCAGTTTTCCAGGCTGTCAGGCTCATCAGATTCTGTTTCATTTGCTGTTTTTTCAGATTCCATTCCCGTGAGAGGATCTTTTTCGCCAGTTTTTCCGGCCAGATTTTCTTCCTCGCAGGCATAACTCATTAAATCAGTGCTTTCATTGATGTCAGGATTTATGACGCGGACTGTCTCGCTGTTTTCTTTTACTATTTCTTCCTCTTTTTTTCCTTTTACGAAAAGCTGTTCATAATTTTTAAGGAAGCTTGCGCAGGAAGAGCAGTCGGTTACAATTATAAATTTCCCATGCTTCTTTTGCAGCTTTTCAAAAATAATAATGTTTTTTTTAGCAAATGCCATTGCCTCCGAGTCATTGCCGTATCTCATGGATGCAAGCCCGCAGCAGAAATTTCCCATAAGCATTCCTTCGCCGGCATGCCTTTCCAGCAGTTCTGCAGTGTCTTCGGCTATATCCGGAAGAATGTAATTCGTTTCGCAGGATGAAAAATATACCCATTTGAGTGAATGCTTAGGCGTATTGGACAGACGCTTTAATCTTTCTTTGCCAAAAGAAAGACGAGGCTTAAATTTCATTGCCATAAGCTCTGAAGGCGAAACACCCAATAATGCCGGAAGTCCGAGTATTTTTGCAAACCATGGCAGCTTAAGCTTAAGCATTAGCATTCCGGCTTTAAGCCATAGTCCGTATATTATGCGGCGTTTCAGCTTTAGCCGCAATGCCAGCTTGCGCATAAAACCTGGCTTTGGTCGCAAGTATGTTTTTCTAAGCTCCATGACTATTTTCGGCATAGGTATGGAGGCATGGCATTCATTTTCGCAGGCACCGCAAAGAAAACATGAAGAAAGAGCTTCTTTAAGAGCTTTGGCAGGCGTTTTAAGCCTAAACTCTTTTAGCATTCTTATTAACTGGCATCGGCCTCTGGGGGAAAGGTTTTCTTTTCTTGTCGCCTGATATGATGGGCATATTGCTGAGCAGCTTCCGCAACGGTTGCATGGCGACACCGCCTCATAAATGGTCTTTTCTCCTTTTTCGGTTAAGAGAATAGGCTCCAAGTCTTCATATGAGAAATCCGTTCCTTCATAATAAGCTGGCACGCCTTCTGTTTTAAGGCTTTGCCTGGCTCTTGCGAGCGTAAGGTCGGACGGCGTAGCGTTATGGCGGTTCATTTTAAGTATTCCTCTTTTAGGGGGTATAGCCATGGATTTAGAAGATTTTCAGGATCAGCGGCGCGCTTGAAGGCCTTATGTATTTCATTCGGCTCAAAAGGAACCGGCGAGGTTTTCGGGAAAGTTTTTTTATCATCAATGCGGCATACTTTAAGCACTGCGGAAAGAATTACACCGTATGCCCCGCGAGAGCCGCAGAATATGCTGCTTATGTCATATCCTCTTGCGGCTTTCAGCATATGCTGTGAAAAATTAAGATATGTCCCGTCTGCTGTCGCTATTTCAATTCCCAGAAGTATTCTGCTTATTTCCGGTGCCCGGCCTGATGCTATGATGCCTCCTATTGTTCCATAAGTGTCAGGGAGCTGCAGTTCCATGTCATTATCGCGCAGCAGCTCGCGCAAAGCGTTTATGTCTGTTCCGGCTCCTGCTTTAAGCGTCATATCCGTTTTGTTCAGCAGCGGATCTGTTGTAAGGAAACGCGTGCTTAATTTTTTTAGGCTTTCAGTTTCCTGAGGTGCTTTTATTTGAGTTTCAGAACCGCATATTACGCTGGCTATTCTGTTGTCAGCCCTATTCCTTAGCGCGGCAAGCAGCGTATGCGTATGCGCGTCAAGCCCGGAATCTATGCTTTTATTTTCACTGTCTTCAAATAAAGCTGAATCCTCATTTACCGGCAGAATTTTATCCGGATTGGCCAGATTGTAAGGGTCAAAAGATTTTTTAATTTTAGCAAGAAAGCCCAATTCTTTAGAAGAATAAATCCAGTTAAGCGAGAGCCTTTTGTCAACGCCTATGCCATAATATCCTGCTATTGAGCCGCCCAGCTTTAAGCATTCCTGCGTTAATTCTGAACGGGCATTTTTTACTCTGCGCAAATCCTGCTGGTTTCTTCTGTCAAAAACGATATGCGGCTGAATGCTCCCTGTTCCGGGGCTTATTATTATTCCAGCGGTAAGCCTGTATTTTCTAAGCGTTTCCTTCGTTTTCTTTGCCGCTTCTCCTAGTTTTGAGCGGGGCACGCAGGCTTCCTCCAGCACCAGGTCAGGGGCTATTTTTGCTAAAGCCGGGAAAGCTCTGTTTTTTATATTCCACAGCTTTTCCATTCCGGCTTCATCTTCAGCCGTTTCCATTGCCAGAGAACTGTTTTCGCTGCATATCTGCAAGGCGCGCTTCTCATATATTTCCAGCATTTCCTGCTCTTCAGCAGTTATATCCATAATTAACAGAGATCTCATTGTGTGCGGAAATGCAAAAGTTTTTTTTCTTAAGGAAGCATCTAAAGCCGTTTTATCCATTATTTCAAGGGCATTTAGGGATATGCCTGCTTCCATAAGCTGTTCGGCTGTTTTTAATGCCTGATCCATTAGCGCAAATGCGATGGAATATGTTTTCAGATGCTTTGGCAGCGGATATATGCGAATCCATGCGCGGGTTATAATGCCTAAGGTTCCTTCAGAGCCTATTATCAGGTTCATCAGGTCAGGTCCTTTGCCATCCGGCTGCCATATATATGTTTGTCCGTCTGGCGTGATTACTTCTAGCTTTAGAACGCTGTCGCCAGCTGATCCATACCTTATCCTGCTTGGCCCGCTTGAATTTTCTGCTATGTTCCCTCCTATAGAACATACGGAGGCGCTAGCCGGATTAGGCGCAAAAAAATAGCCAAAAGGCTTTAGGGCTTTTTGCAAATCAGCATTGATTACTCCTGCTTCCACAAGGGCAGTCTGGTTTTCAGTGTTGATGAAAGCTATTTTATTCAGGCGCGAGAGATTTAAAATAACTCCGCCCTTAAGAGGTATGGTTCCTCCTGTAAGGTTTGTGCCTGACATCCTTGGTATGAATGGTATTTTTGCTTTGCTTAAAATTTTAACAGCTGGAGCGATATGTTCAATTTTTTCAAAGAATATGACCGCTTCAGGCTTTGCCATTGACAGGCCTGAATCATAAGAATAAGAGGCTAGGTCGGCCTCGTCAGTTTTTACATTGCCTTTGCCGGCTATGGCTTCAAGCTGGCGGAATATTTCCGAAATGCGGTCATTTTTAAACATAATTCTTTTTTTTACCGCTTATGCCATTGAATTTAAGCATAAGCGGTTTTGTTTTATTTTTAAGCCTTATTTTGCAGGCTTCAGCTTGGCAGTGAAATGCGGAAGTATTTTTGCTGCTTCAACTATTTCAAGGCCTTGTATTTCCTCTTTATGAGCTGTGAGATGCTCAAAAACTTCAATCACATAGTCTATGTGGCTTTTAGTATAAACTCTTCTTGGTATGGCAAGGCGCACAAGCTCCATGTCTGCTGGCAGGAATTTGCCGCTGCTGTCCCTCTTGCCGAACATCAGCATGCCTATTTCAACAGCCCTAATGCCGCCTTCAAGATACAATGCGCAAGTCAAAGCCTGGGCTGGGAATTGATCAGGCTTTATGTGCGGAAGGTATTTCTTTGCGTCAATATAAACGCCATGGCCTCCTGGCGGATTTATTATAGGTATTCCGGCTTTCAGCATTGCATTGCCCAAGTATTCTGTTGATGCAATGCGGTAATGCAGATAGTTTTCGTCCAGCACTTCATCAAGGCCTACAGCCATTGCTTCCAGGTCTCTGCCGGCAAGCCCTCCATAAGTATTGAAGCCTTCCATAAGTATCAGCAGCTGCCTGCATTTTGCGGAAAGCTCCTTGTCATTCATTGCAAGCCAGCCTCCAATGTTCACTATGGCATCTTTCTTTGAGCTCTGCCATGCTCCGTCAGCAAGCCTGTACATTTCCTTTGCTATTTCGCGAACTGGCTTGTTTTCATAGCCTTTTTCACGCATTTTTATGAAATAGGCATTTTCAGCAAAGCGTGCCGTGTCAAGGAATAGTTTTATGCCATATTTTGAGCAAAGAGCCCGCACTTCTTTAAGGTTTTGCATTGACACCGGCTGGCCGCCAAGTGAATTATTGGTTACCGTCATCACGCATAGAGGAATGTTTTCAGCCCCTTTATCTTTGATGAAACTTTCCATGGCCTGAACATTGGCATTCCCCTTGAATGGCGCAGGCTTGCCCCAGTCTAAGGCTCCCTCTGCCGGAAAATCTACGGCTTCAGCTCCTGTATATTCCACATTGGCGCGGGTAGTGTCAAAATGAGAATTGGATATTATATATATGCCTTTGCGGGCTATGCTCTGGAATAATATTTTTTCAGCTGCGCGTCCCTGGTGCGCTGGTATGATTTCTTCAAAGCCGGTAAGATCTTTCACGGTTTTCTCAAAACGGTAATAGCTTCTGGCTCCCGCATAAGATTCATCGCCGTTCATTAATGCGCCCCATTGCGCCGCGCTCATGGCTCCCGTGCCTGAATCTGTAAGAAAGTCTATCGTTACTTTCTCTGCAGGCAAGCTGAAAGGATTATAAAAAGCTTTTTTAAGGGCAGCTTCCCTTTCAGCGCGGCTGGTCATGGCTATAGGTTCCACAGCCTTTATTTTAAACGGCTCAATGATTGTTTTAGGTTTCCACTCCATTGGCATTTCTCCTTTAATTGTGTTTCCTTTTGTTTTAAGGCTTTGCGAGCCTTGCTGTCATTGCTTCAAATTTAGCCTTTGGCCTTCCAAGATCTTTTTTGCTATTTCTCTAGCTGCATAAGTTATACGCATTGCCATGCCCCAGGCTAAAATTAATTTATCTCACGAAAATAAGAAGCAGAATGAAATATGCAAGCATTAGCGCTGCGCCGAAGGGAAGGCCAAATTTTGCCCACTCTTTTGCTTTTATGCCAAGCTTGGATGCTGTTATGATATTAGGAATATTGCCTGGTATAAGCATTCCGCCTGAAAGCACAAGGCCGAGCACTATGTAGCATATCTGATTGTCTGTCATCTGCGGGGATATTTCCGCGGCAACAAGCGTGGCATTGTCTAAAATAGCTGAAATTGAGTTTACCCAATAAAGCAGCGGGGAAGGCAATGTAAGCAGATATTTTTCCGCTAGAGGTGTAAGCCCTTTGCCTAAAAA